>JACQEV010000239.1 GCA_016200385.1 Candidatus Methylomirabilota bacterium | reverse complement strand
TGCCAAGCATTTTCTCCATTCTCCGGCTATCCAGAGGGTTGCTCTCAGGACAAGTGGACGCCGACGGGCCAGTGTGGGTCCCATTGTGAAGCCGGAAAGCGGTAGCGTCCGACACGAAAAACGGCTAAGCTAGCTCCCTAAATCGCGCTGCGATGGGAAGGTCTCCTTGAAAGGACTGGACAGGCAGTCGCCGGCCAGTCAGAGGTCCGGGAACCGGGCCTCATACCGAATCCGGGCGGAGGGAGAGATGAAGTTCGACACGCTGATACGATCGATCGGTGGCTTGCAACAGGAGATCGTTATGGGCCCACACCGCATGGTCGCCGACGAGCCGCCAGAAAACGGAGGGCAAGATGCCGGGCCAAGTCCGTTCAGCCTGCTTACCGCGGCCCTGGGGGCCTGAACAGCCATTACACTGCGCATGTATGCGCAGCGGAAAGGGTGGCCGCTCAAGGACGTGAAGGTGAAGGTGCGGTACGAGCCTGGCCCCTCGGGACAGGAGGGCAGCGAAGGGCAGCGGCTAGTCCAGACTGTCGAACTCGTCGGGGACCTGACCAGCGAACAGCGCAGCCGACTGGAAAGTCTCGTTGAGCGCTGCCCGACGCATAAAACGCTGTCCTCCGGGATCCGGATCGTCGGCGGCTAGTGCCGTTCCAACTTGATGCATCCAGTTCCAACGGGATGCCCCCGTATGGCATGGGTCTCCACGCCAAAGCGTTGGAACGGGATGCGCAGAATGGTAGGGGCGACCCGGCGGGTCGCCCCTACGAGGCGGCAATGGTCGCGACCGCGCGGAACGGCAAAATCGCCATAAAGAGTTGGAACAGTACTAGCGCTGGGCCATACAGCCCTATCATAGGGGGCCGACCATTCAAAGAGTAAAGGGATGAGCTTGCCCTCATATTGAAAAGGGCCCCCGGGTCGCGCCCAGGGGCCCTTCCTTCTTAGCTCACCACCCTCTTTCGTGCCTTAGCCCATCTTCGGCAGGGCCGTCCCGCACTTTTCGCAGACCCTCATCATTCGGCCGCGTGGGCTGAAGACCATGCTCCAGAACATGTCGCCGCCGCAGATGCACTGACCGACCTTCTTAGTCGTCTGTGCCTTGTTGCGGCTGGCGAGCTTGGCGCCTTTCGTCTCCTCCGCCATATCGGTTTCTCCCTCCTTTCACATTAGAATTCGCGATCTTCACCGTTTCGGACCCACGCGACAGCCCCAGCACACACAAATATTCCCGTCGCCCTGCAGGCGAAACAATTCGCTCAGCATGACACGAAGAATTTGAATTGGGCTTGTTCGGCAATACCGAAGGAAGAGCCTGGTGGGCTAACAGCTTCGGTGGGCCGTGGTGATCCGAAGCGTCATTGTAAGGATTGTGAAACTAATGTCAAGCAAAATTTTTCTAGCGGCCGAGGGAGAAGGTCCAGGTCCTCTCCCCATACCGCCAAGACAATGGATGACGGCTATTCGAACGAGGGAAGGTGGAAAAGGCGACGAGCGTTCTCTGTGGTGAGGCGACCGAGCTCATCAAGGGACATTCCCAGAAGGCGGGCCACTTCGTGTGCGGTGTGGAGGAGATGGCCCGGCTCATTGCGCTGGCCCCGAACAGGTTGCGGTGGCAGGTAGGGACAGTCGGTCTCCAGGACGAGGCGATCCAGCCTCGCTTTGCGCGCGACCTCGCGGAGTGGCTCGTTCTTGGGATAGGTCACAGGTCCGGCGATCGAGGTGTAGTAGCCTCTGGCCCACGCTTTCTCAGCCAGAGCCAGGTCACCGGAGAAGCAGTGCAGGACGACTGCCTCGGCCTGTTCCTCCTCCAAAAGGCGCATTGTCTCCTGATGCGCGTCCCGATCGTGGACGATGAGCGGCAGACCGAACTCCTTGGCGAGGCGGATCTGGCGGCGAAACGCCTCTGTCTGCGCCGTGCGAGGGGAGCGATCGCGGTAGAAGTCGAGGCCTGCCTCGCCGATGGCGACGACCTTCTGGCTCTTTGAAAGGCTTCGAAGAGTCTCCTCGGCCTTGTCATCGTAGTGCTTGGCATCGTGGGGATGGACGCCGACGCTCGCATAGATTTGCGGGTAGCATTGCGCCGTCTCCACCGCCTTTCGGCTGGCCTCGAGATGATAGCCAACCGTGACCATCAGCCCGATCCCGGCGGCCTTCGCCCGCGCCAGGGCCTCGTCCCTGTCGGCGTCGAACTCCGGCATTTGGATATGAGCGTGAGTATCAACAAACACTAATTCGCTTCCAACTGTGTACCGCTACAATCGATGCACACTGTTGCCGGGCCCCGGCACTAGCGGACCTTGGAACCGGGAGCAATCGGCTGTTCCGGCGTCAGCAGGACGATGTTTCCCGCATCGTCCTCGGCGGCCAGAACCATCCCCTGGGAAGGGATCCCCATCAAGGTCGTCGGCTTCAGGTTGGCCACTAGGATGATCCGCTTCCCCGTCCAGCTTTCCAGTGGGTACTGCTCGCGCAGTCCGGCCACGATCGTTCGCTCCTCGTCCTTCAGTCGCACGCGAAGCCGGACCAGCTTCTTCGAGCCCGGGACTGAGGCGGCCTCGATGACGTCGGCGACGCGCAGGTCGAGGCGCCGAAACTCCTCGATCGTGATCTGACCCGGCAGGGCTTCCGACGCGGTTGGGGCCCTCTTCGCCTCCTCGGAAGGCTTCTGGGCGGTCGTCTGGATGCGGGGGAACAGGGCGGGTACCTCTTCTATGCGCCTCTCCAGCGCACGACCGAGCCATCCCGACCCAAGCGCCTCCTCAAGGCGAACCGATGCGAGGGGCGCGTCAATGCCAAGACCTCGGAGCATACGCTCCGCCGTCTGAGGGAGAAACGGAGACAGCAGCAGCGCGATCTTGCGCAGCGTCTCGGTCGCCGTGAAGAGGACACTCTTCGTTAGAGGATCGGCAGGATCCAGCTTCCAAGGCTCGTTGGTCACCAGGTACTTGTTCGTCGCCGAGACCAGATTCCAGATGGCCCCCAGCGCCTCGCCGAACGCAAAGCGCTCCATCGCAGCCGTCATATCCCCGACGGCGGCGCGGGTAGCCTCAGAAAGCCCCCCTTCATCAGACCACTCGGGAATCCTGCCGCTATAGTATCGCTGGATCAGCTTCAGAACTCGGCTGTAGAGGTTTCCGAGGTCATTGGCCAGGTCCGCATTCAGCCGGGCCACGAGTGCCTCCTCGCTGAAGCTGGCATCCAGGCCGAAGGTCATCTCCCGCAGCAGGAAGTAGCGAAAGGCATCGAGGCCGTACGTGTCAGCCAGCTCGAGGGGCGCCACGACCTTGCCCAGACTCTTGGACATCTTGGATTCTTCGATCTTCCAATAGCCGTGGACGTTGAGGTGCCGGTACGGTTCAATCCCGGCCGCCCTCAGCATGGTCGGCCAGTAGATGGCATGGGGTTTAAGGATGTCCTTGGCGATCAGATGCTGGGCCGACGGCCAAAAATGCCGGAATCCCTCCCCGTCAGGCCAGCCTAAGGCAGAGATGTAATTGATGAGGGCATCGAACCAGACATAGGTCACAAACTGGTCGTCGAAGGGGAGCGGGATCCCCCACGTCAGGCGTGAGCGAGGGCGGGAGATACAGAGATCTTCCAGCGGCTCCTTCAGGAAGGCCAGGACCTCATTCTTATAGCGTTCCGGGCGGATGAAGTCGGGATGCCTGTTGACGTAGTCGATCAGCCAATCCTGATACTTCCCCATCCGGAAGAAGTAATTCTCTTCCTCGATGTAGGTCGGCTCCTTCTGGTGATCGGGGCACTTTCCGTCCTCAAGCTCCTTCTCGGTGTAGAAA
This sequence comes from Candidatus Methylomirabilota bacterium, assembly GCA_016200385.1. Lineage (GTDB taxonomy): Bacteria > Methylomirabilota > Methylomirabilia > Methylomirabilales > Methylomirabilaceae > Methylomirabilis. The sequence goes on along the minus strand of JACQEV010000239.1, from coordinate 3,726 downwards.
CGCTCGCAGCCGAAGCAGTAGTGGCCACCGTATTGTCCGAAATAGATATCGCCGGAGTCGTAGATCGTCTGCAGGAACCGCTGGACGGCCCGCTTATGATGCTCGCTGGTGGTGCGGATGAACTGGTTCGGGGTCAGCCCCAGCCGCTTCCAGGTCTCTTGAAAAATCCCACTGATCCGGTCGGCATAGGCCTGCGGGCTCTCGCCTGCCTTTGCGGCCGCCTGGGCGATCTTGTCGCCATGCTCATCCGTGCCGGTGAGGAAATAGACCCGGTCAGAGCCCAGCCGGAGCTTCTGAAAGCGGGCCATCGTATCAGCCAGGATAGTGGTGTAGGCGTGACCCAGATGCGGCGTGGCGTTGACGTAGTAGATCGGGGTGGTCAGGTAGAAGGTCTCGTCGCTCATGAGTCGTCGTGGGACGTCGCGCCGGAGGTTCCGCAGCCGCCACTGCTGCAGCCTCCTCCGCCGCCGCAGCCTTTCCGAGGGGATTCATCGTCCAATGGGGGGCCAAAGTGGATCAAGTCGGCCGCCTTCACCTTGATCTGCCGGCTATCTTCCAGTTGGACCATCACCGATTCATCCAGGACGTCCCGGGCCTTCACAATCCCCAGCCCCTCCCGCGCCTCGACCAAGGAACCGACCTTGGGCAGACCCCGCTTGAGCTCCTCGTACATCGAATGCTCGTAGCGAAGGCAGCACTTCAGCCGACCGCACATCCCGGCCAGCTTGCTTGGATTGAGGGAGAGGTTCTGATCCTTCGCCATCCGCACCGCGATCGGCTCGTACTCCTTCAGGAAGGTCTTGCAGCAAAGCTGCCGACCACATGGGCCGACGTTGCCCAGCTTGCTGGCCACGTCCCTGGCCCCGATCTGCCGCATCTCGATCCTGGTGTGGAACTGCTGGGCCAACTCCTTCACCAGCTCCCGAAAATCGACCCGCTCCTCGGAATTGAAGTAGAATGTGATCTTGCTCCGGTCGAAGCTTGGCTTGACATCAGCCAGCTTCATCGGCATTCCACGTTCGTTGATCTTCCGCGAGCAGAACGCCTTCGCTTCCACTTCCAGGAGCCTTATCTGTTCCTGGTTGGCGAGATCCGCCGAGGTCGCCCGGCGGAGGACGCTCTTCAGTGACCCCTTTTTCCCACGATCGGGGAAGGCCGGGAAGCTGGCCAGGACCCGGGCCAGCCCCTGCCCCCATCTGGTCTCAACCACAACCTGTTCGCCTATCTTCAGATCCATCCCATGGGGGTCGTAATGCTGTTCCTGATGTTCGGTCTCCCCCAAGCTGATTCGCACCGTTTTCATGCTCACACTCTCAAAAGGCCAGAGGAGGCCGCCCCGCGAATCTGGAGAAATAGATCCTCGAGCGACAAGCGCGGGTTCGCGTTGCGCGACAGGCCAGCCATGGTGGCGTGCACCGCGCGAAGCCCGTCCAGGATGGCGTCCAAGGTCAGGCCTTCCGCCTGGCGGGCGACGTCCTCGCCTCGATCTAAGTTGACGAGCCACTCCTGGCGCCCCGATGCCTTCGCGACCATCAGATCTCGGAGCCAGGCTGAAAGGACCTCCAAGTTGAGCGGGAGGCCTTCCCGATCCTTCGCGAGCTTTTCGGCCAGTTCGATCAGGGCGGCCGGTCCGTCCCGAAGTCCCCGCCCAAGCTCTTCGAGGAGAAGATCCCTCGCCTCAGCCAGGGACGCGGCCTCTTGGCTAAGGGCTCGCCCGATACTTCCGCCGCTCCAGGAAACGATCAGCCGGGCTCGGGTCGGATCAACACCCCTTCCTACGATAAAGGCCTCCAACGTCTCCGGCGGGATTGCGGAGAAGCTGACTGTCTGGCATCTGGAGACGATCGTGGACGGAAGGGCGGACGGGGTAGTGGTCAGGAGGACAATCACCGTCCTGCCGGGCGGTTCTTCCAGGGTCTTCAGGAGGGCGTTGGCGGCCTGCTCCGTCATTTTCTCCGCGTTGTCAAGGATGAACACCTTCCGCTTGGCCTCGTACGGACCAAGGACAGCATCGGCCTCGAGTGCCCGGACCTGCTCGATCTTCAAGGTGGCACCCGCCGGCTCGATCAGCTGCACGTCAGGATGCAGCCCCCTGGCGATCTTGCGGCAAGACTGGCACGCGCCGCACCCGTCATCGACCGCATCGCCCTGCTGGCAGTTGAGGGCTTGGGCAAGGGAGAGGGCCGCGGCCCGCTTGCCGATCCCCTCCCGCCCGGTGAAGAGATACGCGTGCGGGGTTCTGCCGGTCGCCAGGCCCCGTTGAAGCAGCCGGACCGCTCGCGCTTGCCCGATCAGGTTCCGAAATCCGTTGACGGTTGACGGTTGACGGTTCACGGACAACCCCATTGATTCCACTTGGTCCCTCAACCGTGAACCGTGGACCGTGAACGGGTCAGCCGGGTAAATTCGTCGAGCACGGCCGTTTCGATCACGGCCATACTCAGCCCGGCGTCGATGACCCGGATTCGATCCGGCTCCGCGCGCGCCAGCGCAAGGTATCCCTCCCTGACCCGCTGATGAAAGTGAAGCGGTTCTGCCTCGATCCTATCTTGGGAGGATGACTCGGCGCTCGAACTTCTCCCGGATCGCAGGAGCCCGATGGCAGGGTCGAGATCGAGCAGGACGGTAAGGTCCGGCGTAAGCCCCTCGGTGGCGAGCTGGTTCAATTGTCGTATCAGATTCAGGTCAAGGCCCCTTCCGAATCCCTGGTAGGCCAGCGTAGAATCGATAAAACGGTCGCAAAGCACGATCGCCCCTCGCGCGAGGGCGGGAGCGAGGACCTCCCGCACAAGCTGGGCCCGGCTTGCTTCGTACAGCAGCAGCTCCGCGGCCACCGACATGGGGGCGGATTCCGGGCTCAGCAGGAGAGTTCGGATCTCCTTTCCGATGGTGGTCCCGCCCGGATCGCGGGTCTCGACGACCTCGTTGCCCAGCACGCGCAGATGATTCGCCAGGAGCTTGAGCTGGGTGGTCTTCCCCGACCCCTCGCCACCCTCGAAGGTCACGAACACCCCGCTCACCTGATACCACACCTCACGATCGTACCCTTAGCCGCGGCGCCCTCGCACTTCGCACCCCGCACCGCCTACGGCGCCGCGACCGAGGCGACCAGCTTGGCGAGCTCTTCCAGCTCTTCTTCCGAGATTGTGCGCGGGTCCAGGAGGAGCCGGTCATCTTTGATCCGGACCAGCACCGGCGGATCGCTCCTGCGGAGGCGCTCCTCCAAGACCTGCGGGGTCAGGTGGCGCCCCCGTACGGCGACCAGACGCGTCGGGATCGCCTCAAGGGGCAGCGCGCCGCCGCCCACCTCTGAAACCCCGTCGGTGACGGCGACCTCGAGCTGGCCAGTGGCGAGTCTGGCAATCTCGTCGCAAAGACGTCTCGCCCGCTGATCGATCTCCTGAAGTGACATGGCAAGCGCCCGGAGCACCGGAATGCGGGAGAAGGCCCGCCCTTCATCGAGGCACAGACGGAGGGTCGCCTCCAGGGCGGCCAGAGAGAGCTTGTCGATCCGCACCGCACGGGCAAGCGGATTGCGGCGGAGCTTCTCGACGAGCAACCGCTTCCCCACGATCAGGCCCGCCTGAGGTCCTCCGAGCAGCTTGTCGCCGCTGAAGGTCACCAGGTCCGCCCCCGCGCGGATACTGTCCGAGGGAAGCGGCTCCTTGGAGAGCCCGATCCGTGACAGATCCAGGAGAGCGCCGCTCCCCACATCCTCGACCACGG
>JACQEV010000243.1 GCA_016200385.1 Candidatus Methylomirabilota bacterium | reverse complement strand
CTGGCGCGAGCAGCATCCTGTATGGCGTGTTGATCAACGCCCAACTCCATGGGCTCATGGAGCGTGCGCAATTCCTCTCGATGGGAAGCATCGGGCACGATCCCGGATACGCGCTCTTCCAGACCTTCGTCAACAGCATAGCGTTTTTTCTTGTGGCCCTCTTAGGGAGCCAGCTTGCCAAGCGGCTCAAAGAGGCAGGACGTGAGCTGGAAGAGCAGCGCACCGACCTCCGCGATCTTCGAACCCTGCACCAGGACATCGTTGCGAATATCCCGAGCGGGATCGTCACGCTTGATCTCAAAGGTCGGATCGTTTCATTTAACCGGAGTGCTCAGAAGATCATCGGCGTGACGGCCGAGGAGGTACGAGACAAAAGCTGGCGAGATACCCCATTTCGGGAAATCAAACAACTTGAAGAGTTTTTCTCCGCTCCCACGCTGGCCGGCGGTAGAATTTCGCAGGAAATCGTGGTGCGGCGTAAGGATGGTCAGTCCACCACGATCGGGATCAACCTCACCCCCCTGAAATCGTCCGAGGACGTCCTCGTGGGCCTTGTTGGCATTTTCCAGGACCTGATGGAGCGGAAGCAGATCGAGGTCAGGCTTCGCCAAGCCGACCGGCTTGCAGCAGTCGGACAACTGGCGGCCGGGCTGGCCCACGAAATCCGGAACCCCCTGGCCGCGATCAGCGGGTCTATTCAGCTCATGAAGGAAGAGGGAGTGGGCCACCCTCAACTACTCGACATCGTTCTTCGGGAGACCGATCGGCTGAAGCTGGTGACCGGACAGTTCTTGGATTTCGCGAAGCCGAGGCAGGCCGTGGAGAAGCGGTGCGACCTCGTGGCGCTGGCCGAGGAGGCGATCTCCCTCCTCGAGAAGGCGTGCGATGGAACGGCCGCAGTGACCTTTTCTTTGCAGAGGGAGGCCGAACAGGTCATGGTAGCCGCCGATCCGGATCAGTTGAAGCAGGTCCTCTGGAACCTGGGGCTGAATGCGATTCAAGCCATGCCTGGGGGTGGGCGGCTCACGTGTGCCATCCGCCCTGACGTGTCTGAAAATGGCGCTGGTTCGACCAGGCTCACCACAGGCGGGTGGGCAGCGGTTGAGTTAACGGATACAGGACGGGGGATCTCCCCCGGAGAGCTCGAGCGTATCTTTGAGCCATTCTATACGACGAAGCCGGGGGGCACAGGGCTTGGACTTGCCATCGTCAGAAGGATCATCGATCAACTGGGCGGGCGGATCGAGGTGATCAGCAGGGAGGGCGACGGGGCCACCTTCAGGATTGTCCTCAGGCGGGCTGCCAGTGAAGCGCGACAGGGCTGACGCGCGCGGAGAATGTCATGGAAAAGGTATTGGTCGTTGATGACGAGCAGGCGATGCGCGAGTTTCTCACAGTCCTGCTGGAAAAACAGGGGCACAGGGTCATTGCTGCCTGCGATGGTGAGCAGGCGCTCAAGCTCATTGCACAACAGCCACCCGACCTGGTGATCTCGGATCTTCGAATGCCGAAGGTGGATGGCATCGGACTTCTGGCTGGGATCCGAGATCAGCATCCGCATCTGCCTGTGATCTTGATCACAGCCTACGCCTCCTCGGATTCAACGATCCAGGCCATGCGATTGGGCGCCGATGACTATATCACCAAGCCGTTTCGGATCGACGAGATCCGGTTGGTGGTCGAAAAGGCCCTGGCAAGACGTCATAAAAAGCAGAAGGAGCCGTCTGGCCCATCGCTCCCGGACGTGCCGAAGCTCGAGGGAATCATCGGGCGAAGCCCGAAGATGATCGAGCTGTATAAGCTGATCAGCAAGATCGCCGGGCTGGACAGCACCGTCCTGATCACGGGAGAGAGCGGGACAGGCAAGGAGCTGGTTGCGAGAACGATCCACTGTACAAGCCCGCGGGTGGATCGCCCGTTTCTTGCCATCAACTGCGCGGCCATTCCAGACCAACTCTTGGAGAGCGAGTTGTTCGGACATGTCAAGGGGGCATTCACGGGGGCGGTCTCGCATAAGGTCGGGCTTTTCGAGGTCGCCCATCGCGGGACCGTCCTCTTGGATGAAATCGCAGAGATGAGCCCGTCTCTCCAAGTGAAACTCCTTCGATTCCTCCAGTGGCGAACCTTCCGGCGCGTAGGGGGGACGGAGGACCTGGAAGTGGACGTCCGTCTCATCGCCTCAACGAACAAAGATCTCGCCAAGGCGATCGCCGACGGGGCCTTTCGGGACGACCTCTACTACCGATTGAATGTGATCCCCATCTATGTCCCGCCCCTCCGGGAGCGGAAGGAGGACATCCCCCTGTTGGCAAACAGCCTGTTGGCCCAGTGCTCGCTCCGCCAACAGAGAGGACCCGTCTCGATCGCTCAGGAGGCCATGGACGTCCTGATGCGGTACCGGTGGCCGGGCAATGTCAGGGAGCTGGAAAATGTGATCGAACGGGCGGTGGCCCTCGAAACAAGCGATCAGTTGACCCCGTTGAGCCTGCCCATGCAGATCAGGAATCTGTCCGATGGGGATCGGCCAACGGGGCGGGTGACCATCGCTCTTCCACCGGAAGGGATCGAGCTGGACGCGACGGTCTCCAACGTCGAGAAGGATCTGATGCGCCAGGCTCTCGAGCGTTCGGGGTGGGTTCAGAAGCGCGCCGCCGAACTGTTGAAGATCAGCTTTCGCGCCTTCCGCCACAAGGCAAAAAAGTACGGGATCACAAAGGCCGGGCGCGGCGGCTGAAGGCGACGCCTGAACCACCGTGAACGCGGCAGTCCGAAGAACTTCTCCCCTCGAGTTGGCCGTCTCAGCGGGACTCGTCTGCCTTATCGTGCTGCTGCCCTTGTCGCACGGCGGCAGAACGTCGTTTGCCAGGGCGATGCTGGCCACCGGTGTCTTCTCGCTTATTTCCCTCGTACTTATCAGCCCTCACAAGAACGTGTTTCTGCAGATCCTTCCCCTTCCCTGGCTAGCGCTGGTCGTCCTGCTTGTGGGAGCCTCGTTATTCACCTCAATCTTCAAGGACTTCAGTGTGAAGGAGGCTCTGACGCTGTCAAGCATCATCAGTGGGTCCATCCTGGCTGGTCACGTCGCCTGGCAGGGCCGAGATCGGCCGATCCTGGTCGCGCTAATCGCAAGTGGGGTAATCTCGAGCCTTCTCGCGGCGCCGGCCTATCTGAGCGCTCTACTGGGCTCAGGGGCGGCGTCAGCCCTCTCAGGGTCGTTCCATTACCCGAACGGTCTTGGAAGTTTCCTCTTG
>JACQEV010000242.1 GCA_016200385.1 Candidatus Methylomirabilota bacterium | reverse complement strand
TTACGCAGGCCGTCGGCCATCTGCCAGAGCTTGGCTTCAAAGCCGAGATTGGCAGCGGTGTCGTTTTTCTTGGCTTTGGCCTTCGCCATCACGTTTCCTTTGGGCTGGTGCGTAGCCGGTGGTCGTTCAGGCACCTAACGCCTCCGCGATGAGCCGCGCCCTTCTTTGGCGTCGGCCTCCATCGCCTGGTTAAGCAGGCTCAATTACTTGCAGATCACGGCAAATCTTGCGGGCGAGGAGGTCATTGATCTCGCGGTGCCGCGGAACCGCCGATGTCTTCTGTGCTGCCCGATTAACGTAGACGGTGTGGTTTCCACCTTCCCGCAGCCTTTCGCAGCCGTGCGCTTCTAGGTGGCGAACCAAGTCGCGGCGCTTCATCCGGCCGAGATAGCTAGCGGCTCACGAATGACGTCCTTGCCCTTCAACAATTCCTCGGCCAGCACGCGGTTGGCCTCCAACACCAGGGTAATGGCCTCCTGTAGATTGGCCCGCGCTTCCCCCAGGGTCGCGCCTTGCGTGTTGGCGACGGGCAGCTCCTCAACGAAGCCGATATATCCCTCGGGAACCTTCTGAAACACAGCAGTCAGCTTGATCTGCATCGCACCTCCTTCACGTGGCTTGAAGGTGACTCCTGCGTAACTCTGTATTATCGAATCTCGCAGGTTTCGCCTTCCCAAAAGCTCATTGCCCCTTTGCAACGCTCAGCTAGATCCAGACACCCGTGAACACTCACGCGACGTCTTGCAGCGCTCGAGGATTCTTTGCTGCAATCATGAGAAGCGTACGCGCAGCCCCGGATGGCGCACGGCGCCCTTGTTCCCACTCTTGCAGCGTACGAACAGAAACCCCGAGAAGCTGGGCGAACCGTGACTGAGAGAGACCGATCCTTTCGCGAATGGCGCCGACTGGTGGCACGTTGACGACGCGACCATGCACGCCGCGTTTGATCTCGCGAATGCCCTTGAGAATTTCCACACCGATGTTTCGTTTGGCCTTAGCCATTGATTTCCTCCTTGATCTTTCGCAACACGTGAGCCGGGATGTCTTCGGCGCCGATTTTTGCGTAGCAGATGAGTCGAACACCGCCCCGCTTGCCTCATCCGCGCACGACCCAACGAATCTTACGCACGCCGCCCGACCCAGGAATGAGGATACCTGCCTGCGGATTGGCAACGAGCGTCCTCTGCAGCAAGGTATACTCATCGTCGGATAGATGCTCGCCGACCAGTCAAGAGAAAAGTCGCGTCTCGATCAAGCTGAACACAGACGTATTATACGTCAAAAACGTATAGTGTCAAGGGGGCCGGCCAGTTTGAGTCTAACGAACGACGGTCAGTCGCGGGCTTTAGCCCGTCGGCCGAAGCGACGGGTTGGGCTGCTAAACTTGTTATGCGCATTTGCTAGATGCTTTTTGCTTCATCTTTGCATCAAATTTTTCTTTGTTAATGATGAATCTTTCGTGTTTTCCCCGAGAGATGAGGTCTACCCCATCATGCGCCTCCACCTCGAACACTAAGCGCCGGCCATCAACCTCAACCAGCTTGACTTTCGCCGTTACCTCCAAGCCAGGAGGTGTCGCGGCGAGATGGCTCACATCGATATGTGTCCCAACAGTCTGTTCCGATGGCCAGTCTAGATGGGGCTTTACGGCTTTAATACATGCCCACTCTAAGAATCCAACCAGAAACCCTGTTGCGAAGACTTCGGGCATTGCCACGAATTCTTCGGATTCTGGATAGAGTGCGGGCACTGTTTTACTCTGTGGTACACAGAACTTGTGTACGTATTCAATACCAGGCTTGAGCGTGTCCTTCATGACGAGCTCCTAAGCCACATAATGGCTTGGCGATAAGCGGCCAGCGGTCGCTGATTCGCTCCATCGCCGGATCAGGCTGCCGAGCCGCGGGCAACCTCCCAACTTGGGAAGACCATGACCGCCGGATGGCACTGCCAACAAAGCCTGAAACGTCTTTTTGCTTCACCACCATTTGACCGGATAGGCTCCCCCGGGCCGAAGGCGACTCCACAGAATGGTGACGAGAAATAACGTCACCACGCCGAAACCCACCGGGTTCACCAGTGCACCGAAATGGGCGTGGTGGTGAACCATGAACAACGGATTTGCCCCCGCTGGCGGGTGAATCGTCCGGGTCACAACCATGAACACCATGGTGAGCACCACCGCAGCAACATAAACCCAGGGCGCATCCCCGAATATCCGAAAACAGAGAATTCCAACCAAAGCTCCACCGAGATGTCCGCCGAGCAGCGCGCGCGGTTGAGCCGCCTCGGCCTCAGTCAGCGCAAAAAGGAATACGGTGGACCCTCCAAGAGAAGCGAGTAGAAAAGGCGAATGTCGGTCTGAAACAAACCAGAGGGCAATGGCCATCCCCACGGTCGCGCCAATGGCAGACCAACTCAGGTCACGAATATTTTTCTGAATCTTCGTCGTCATTCCCGCTTTTCTCTTGTCTCCATTCCACCCTCCAAATTATCAGATGTGAGATGTAAGGCGTCTAGAGGAGCTGTGTAGATACCGGGCGTTGAGTCCGGTATTTCAATAGCGCCAACGGTTTTAGCGTAGAATTCTTTCGGACCAACTCTCCCAATGATGGCATAGGTGTATCCCATCTCTTTCATCGCGCGCAAGCACTCCAGCAACAGCCTCGTTCCAAGGCCCTGCCCACGATGCGCCTCCAACACGCCACCGGGACCAAAATACCCAAGGCATGTCGCTTCGTAGCACGCGAATCCCACTAACCTCTCCTGAGCCAGGGCAAGAAAGCACGATATGGGCTGCCGTGAGAAGGCCACATCCGCTTCGCTGGCCCATTGCGTGGAAAAGTGTTGGCCGATCCACTGAAGGATGACGGCCTTCTCGTAGGCCGCAGCACGCCTCACCACATACCCATCCTTGAGTATCGTGTTCTGGTCGGGAAGCGCATACAGACGAACTAACATATCGGGCATATTCACCTTCTGCTGCTTAAAAAGCCTAACGACAACGAGGTGGGAGGCGGGCCGCCTGCGACGCGCCCCGATTGACTGCCCTGCTTGGCCTATCGCTGAATTCTTCGCGTATTGCTCTCAGGGTATGGATATTCCATGTGCCTTGCCGTTGCCCGCGCAATGTCCTCGCCGCAGTGACGCGCGACAACCTTCAGCGCCAGATCGATGCCGGCAGCAATGCCTGCGGACGTCAACACTCGACCATCTTCAACCACGTGCTGGTCATACTCAACGGTGACAGAGGGGAACGCATCGCGCATCCAATCAAGGGAGCGCCAATGCGTTGTTGCATGCCGCCCATCGAGCAGACCTGCAAACCCAAGAAGCATTGAGCCGGTGCACACCGAGGTCAGCGTTTCGACTTCCGTCGCGCGGTGACGCAACCAATCGAGGATCACTTGGTTATCGAGTTCCTTCCGGGTGCCCCATCCCCCGGGGACGACAAGAATGTCCAGCTTGGGACACGTGTGGAACGTGTGATCGGGAATGACTTTCATTCCTCCGGTCGTCGTGACGGGATCGGCGCTTTCTGCAACGAGGTGCACCTCGAATGGCGAGGGTTCCTCGCGCCTTCTTTCCTCCCTGAGCCGAGTGGCGGAAAAGACCTCAAAAGGGCCGCAGAAATCGAGAACCTCAATGTCCTCGAAGAGCACGATGCCGACGCGCTTTCTTTCCATGTTTCCTCTCAGGGCCTCACGTCAAGGATGAGCCACGCGGCACCTGGCACGCGGCGCACAACCAGCAGCCGTGACGGCTGTAGGCGTTGGCTCCAGCGGCTGGTTCGGCCTCATTTCAGTTCAACTCCAGCAAGATACCTCTCAATATCCTCTTGCGCACCGTCTTTCGTTCTGATCGCTATGAACGTCAGTGAGGGCTTACGGGGATAGATGTAGGCATGGACCCGAAGTGTTCGCCGGTCATCCGAAAGCTTCACCAGAGTGCGCTTCACTGTGGCAGGGCCGATGTACCGCTCTTCAAACACTGGATCATCAAATCTAAGCCCAGCCTTGGAAGCAAAGCCGGAAAAATATCCCGTCACTACTCCGATCTCAAACACCCCATCAGGCGGTTCATTCCTCCTATCCGTCGCCACATACAGCTCGATTGCCGGGGGCTCGTTTGGGACCATATACATGAAGTGACGAGTTTCATACCGATCGGACGACTTTCCCGTAAACTCGGCCCACCCGCCAGCTTTCGGGAATGCCGGAATAACGGTTCCGCCTCGTATCACGATACTGCCGGCAGGTGTGATCGTCGCGGCTGTGCCGCCTTCTGGCGCAGCACGCACGCCTTCCGGCACGACCGCAAGGATGAGCGAGAGAACCATTATCGCGCGCATGAACCCAGGCGGAACGCTAAAAATGAGCTTCGTTGAACCCGTTGCGGCTTCAACGTAAGCCCTATTCTCTCGTTCGGGCATTTTTCTTTCTCTTATTTTGCTGGTGAAACACCCAGCAGAAAGAGGCCAATGATTGACAAAGCAATGCCCAAGAGACGTGGCCAAGACGCCGGTTCTCCGAAAAGGAGGAGGCCGATGATTGCCATCAGCGCGGCCCCACCCGCCAGTACCATGGGCACCGCTGAGAGTGGGCCGCCCTTTTGGAAGAGGAGGAAAAACATCACCGTTCCTGCCCCCACACAAATCCCCGTGAGTATCGAATACCATGTTCCTGGGGTGGTGGCCTTTTGGGTCCATGTGTGTGTCATCCACAGGAACGCGAGATAGATGGCTATGGTTACGGTGGCTGTGGCCTCCACTACGAATCCACCAAGGCCGTCGGATATGCGATCGGCTGCGAGCTTTGTGAAGACCTGATGAAGTCCGTAAAGAACAGCCGCCGCTATCGCATACCAGAACCACGTTGTCATATTTTCATCCTTCTTCTCGTTGGTCTGCCGTCGCCCATCACCCATTTGGCCGGACCGGGTGACGACCCGGTGGCCTGCCACCACAAGACCCTAGTGCCGTATCAACTTTTTGCGGCGAATGACAGGGAGATGTGCAACACCACCGTCCCATTCACCGAAGCATCGCGGTTCGGCCTTAGGTGTCCGCGATGAAGATACAACCGGCCGTCAGCCTACGCAAGCTCGAAAGCAGAGTGGGGACAATCCTGATTCCTTGAATCCTTTTTGCGCCCCCGGCGTCAAAGGTAAGTGAAGGGTGGTCTGGGGCCTCTTTTTGCGGCTTGACCTTCGCGAGGTTGGATCCGCCAAGGAACCTCTGACTCCCTTCGAGAAACAAAACTTTCTCATGAAAGGAGGTGAGGTTATGGCACGAACCGTGATGATTGCTGGGCTCATCGCCGCGCTCGTTCTGATCGTTGGCGGGCCAGGGCTGTCGATCCTTCCCGCGGGTGCCGCAGAGATGATGGAGACCGACAAGGGCATGATGAAGGCGACCGGCGAGGACCTCATGGCGGTCAAGAAAGAGCTTGCTGCGATCCAGGCCGAGCTGGAAAAGCTCACCAAGCGCACCGGGTCCATGATGAAGATGATGGAGAAGGCGACGGGCAACTATTGCAAGAGCGTCCCCGACTCTCTCCGGGCGACCGGCTGGGTCCCTGGTCTCTGCAAGTAGAGGGCGTTTTGAAGTCATGCTGACGGTCCCGAGGGCCGGGCGCCCGTCCGGCCCTCGGCCCAGCATGTCGCAGCGTGCTGAGAGAACCGATAGACTTGCTCTTTGGGAAAATCGCGAGATGCCTAGATCGTTGCAACTAATAGCCGTTGTTCTTATTCTCACATTCCTCGGTATTCTGACGACCCCCGGCGAGGCCTTCGTAAGCCCGTTGCAGGACCGCCCCGCCCCGGAGCTGGCCAACACGACCTGGCTCAATTCGCCTCCCCTCAAGCTCCAAGAGCTTCGCGGGAAGGTCGTGCTCCTCGAATTCTGGACGTATGGGTGAATCAATTGTGAGCGGACGCTGCCTTGGGTCAAGGCATGGCACGAGAAACACTCGGGCAAGGGGTTCGTTGCCATCGGCATACATTCTCCGGAGTTCTTCTGGGAACGGAACCTCGACAACGTGAAGGATGCGGTGAAGCGGTTCGGCATCGTGTACCCAATTGCCATCGACAACCACTTCACGATATGGGATAGCTACAATACTCGCTACTGGCCGACCCTGCACCTCATTGACAAAAAAGGGGTGCTCCGATACTCTCACGTCGGCGAGGGCGCGTACGATCTCACCGAACAGACGATCATCCGTCTTCTTGCAGAGTGAAGTTTTGATGGTCTCAGGACTGAGAGGCGCCGCCGGCGCATAAATCCGAGCCCTCTCAGCCGGAAGGCATAAAGGGGACCAGGGAATGCACGCGAAGCGGAATGCCTCTAATCGACAGCGTGTAATCATAGGGACGCTTGGCGGATTCGTAGGGGCACTGCTTATGACTGCACTGATGTTCCTCGGACGATTCGCCTTCGGGACCCCCCTGATACCGGAGCTGATGGCGGAGCGGATGTTCGCCTTGATCCCAATGGATCTCTTCTCGCTGGGCATCAGGCTGTTCGGGCCGAAGGCGAAGTATCTCGCCTTCTGGGGGATGGTGGGCTTCTTTGTGGTGATCGGTGCCCTCGCTGGGGCGGTCTTCACCTGGGTTCGCCTGCGCCAACGCCTTATGGCCACCTGGTTCGGGGGTCTCGCCTACGGGACGGCGCTGTGGGCGCTCTTCGGCCTGATCGGCTCACCGCTTTTGGGAGGGGGGCTGTTCGGAGCCGACCTCGAAGGCGGTCTGCTTCTCGCCTCCACCTCCCTGCTGGTTCTTTTCTGGGTGTACGGTGTAGCGCTGGCCCTGGTCACGACGCTGCTGCTAAGAAGGACTGCCGACGCCGTCAAACCAGCGAGCCCTTCACGGGGCTCGGTCGACTCATCCCGGCGGACG
>JACQEV010000251.1 GCA_016200385.1 Candidatus Methylomirabilota bacterium | reverse complement strand
TCGCTCACAATCTGGGCGGGACGGGGGCGGTCAGCACCGTCCATATCCTGAAGCGGCGATAGGCATGGCCTCATTCACAGCGTATCAGTGCGACACCTGTAAGAGCCTCTCCTCCCCGCCTCACGGCTTCTGTGGCCGCTGTGGGGCAAGGTCCCTCCGGTCGGTAACCCTGTCGGGTCGAGGAACGCTTCTCTCCTTTACCACCATTCGGGTTCCGCCGGCCAGGTTCAAGGGACAGGAGCCGTACGACATCGCGGTCATCGATCTGGAGGAGGGACTTCGGGTAACAGCCCGACTCAAGGTCCCGGTAAGGAGAGAGGCTACGATCGGCGAGGGGGTCGTGTTTGAGGGATTGGTGGAAGAGGGGCCATTGTTCCGGTTGGTCTGAGGGTGGGACAGGGGGAAGCGGATGCTGGCGATCGCCGGGATCCAGATGGGCTGCGGGCCGGATCGACGGGCCAACCTGGAAAAAGCGATAGGGCTGGCGAGGATCGCGGCTGAACGAGGGGCGAGGGTGATTTGCCTTCCCGAGTGTTTTGCGTGGCCGTGGTTCCCTCGACAGGCTGATCAGGCGCAGTTCACAACTGCTGAGGCGATTCCCGGACCGCTGAGCGAGGTCATCAGCGCATTCGCACGGGAGCGCGAGGTGGCTGTTGTCGCGCCAATCTTCGAGCGCGGGAGCAATCACATGTATTACAATACGGCGCTGGTGTTCGACGCCGATGGAACGCTACTGGGCCGGTATCGGAAAAATCATATTCCACAGCTCTCGAATTACCAGGAAAGATTTTACTTCCAGCCCGGGAATCAGGGATTTCCCGTCTTCCGGACCAGGTACGCCACGGTCGGCGTTCAGATCTCCTGGGATAACTTCTTTCCCGAGGGGGCTCGCCTGCTGGCCCTGATGGGCGCCGAAGTCGTCTTTGCGCCGATGGCCGCCTCAGTCGCAGCCTCCCACTTAAAGTGGGAGCGGGCGATCGTGGCCAATGCGATCTACAATGGCTTCTTCGTCTTCCGGGTCAATCGGGTGGAAGGCGAGGACGGGCTGCCCTTCTATGGCAAGAGCTTCTGCGCTGACCCCAACGGGGACTTCGTGGTCGAGCCGAGTGGGGCCAGCGAAGGCGTGATCTTGGCCGAGATCGACATGAAGTGGATCAAGGCCGTCAGAGAGGTCTGGCCTTTCCTCAAGGACCGCCGCCCGGAGATTTATAAAGAACTTGCCTAGCTGGCGGCCACAGTGATATTGACGGCTGGATTTGTAGGGGCAGGGCTTGCCCTGCCCTGTAGGGGCGCAGCAAGCAGTGCCCCTACAGCGTTGGATTCGGGACGCATCCGCCTGAAATGATTGGCAGCAGTTCAAGCGTCTCGCCGTCTTTAGGCTGGTAGCTGGGTAGCTCCCGCTTGCCGTTGACCACGACAATTCCGAACTCGAATTCTGGCAGTCCGGCTTTCTTGATCAGGTCCGCGACTGTCTCGCCCGCTGACACCTCGACCGTGATGAACTCACCTCTGACCGGATAGTATTGGCAAAAGCTCCTGGGAATCCGAAGGGTGACCCGGGACGCCCGGCGTCTGTCATCCAACGAAGATCGCCTCCTCTTCCATCAGTCTTAATGACTTCAGTTTCTCTGCCGTTGGCCGTCCCTGCGGATCCCAGCCACGAAGGCCGTAGTACTCGTCTCGCATCTGCTCGAACGCTTCCCTCGGGACCGCCCGATGCCGCTCGTTTCGATCCACTGTCGCGATTCGCTCGGGGAGGGTGTCGTCGGCTTTTGTCACCCCGGCCTTCACATTAAAGAGGCGCTTCAGCGTGAAGATCCGGTCGCCGATCGTCATCAGCTCCTCCTGGGAGAGCCCCCATCCGGTCGCCATGTTCATCACCTGGGCGAGCCAGACAGGTCCCCCCACCGCACGGAGGTAGAACTTGCACATGCCCGTAGCATTGTACAGGGCCATCAGATCATGCATCCGCTTGACCAACGTGGCCTTCCCTTCGGTGGAATAGGGGCTCAGCTTGCTGTTGTATCCGAACTCCGGGATCGGCACGCCGCTCTCCACCGCAAAGGCAATCGCATCCAGGTGACAAGCCCCCCGGCTCCCGCAAGCATAGTTCAGGGCGCTTGACCAAAAGGCCCTGGGGTCATGCATCGGCAACTCCAGCCCCTTGACCTCGACCGTCAGCGCTTTGGCCCCTTTCCCGAGCTTCTTCGCGGCGGCGCGCGATCCATCCGCCAGCAACCCACCTATTCCTTCGCGCCGGCCAATCTTCTCGACTAATGTGAGGAGGGTCTTCGGGTCGCCCCATCTCAAGGCGAGCCCGCCGGTCTGGGCGCGGTCGATCAAGCCTCGCTCGAACGCCTCTATGGCGAAGGCAATGGTGTTCCCGAGGGAGATGGTATCCAGGCCGAGGCGATTGGCCAGCTCGTTGGCCCTCACGACCGAGTCAAGATCATCATTGAGCAGCATGGCGCCAAAAGAGCCGAGTGTCTCGTACTCCGGGCCTCGACCGAACGTGGCGGGGGCTGGGGAGCGCGAGATGCGAGGTGCCAGGACGACCCAGCAATGGACCGGGCAACCGCTGCAAGAGGACTGCTTATGCGCATAGTGTTGATGGATGGCTTTGCCACTGATGCGGGGCGCCTGCGCCTTAAAATCGCCGGAGGAGAAGTTCTTGATCCCCAAGGCTCCGCGTTCCTCGTGTACTTCGAGGGAGGCGGAGGTCCCGTATGTGGCGAAGATGCCGAAATTGGTCGCGAGCTCCTTGTGCACCGGCGCGCCCCAATCGAGAAGCTGTTTTGGCTCGGCGATCCGCAGGCCCTGCGATCCTTTAACCGCGATGGCCTTTAGTCGTTTGCTTCCCATGACCGCGCCCAGGCCTGTTCGCCCGGCGGCCCGGGCCAACTCCCCTTCGAACATGATAGCTGCGATGCAGGAAAGGGCCTCGCCGGCTGGCCCGATGCATGCGACCTTTGCCTCCGGATCGGTCTCGGCAAGAAGGGCGGCGTTCGTCTCGAATGTGTCCTTGCCCCACAGGTGCCCCGCTGGCCGAATCTCGACCGCATCGTCTCGGATCCAGAGGTAGATGGGTTCCTTGGAAGCGCCGGTCACCACGAGCGCATCGAGACCTGTGAACCGGTACTCAGCGCCCCATGTCCCGCCGACAGAAGCTTCCCCGAATATCATGGTAAGCGGCGATTTCGCCACGACCGAGGTTCGGGTCGCGCCCGGAACCAAGGTTCCCGTGAGGAGTCCAGGGGCGAAGATGAGGAAATTTCTCTGATCGAGGGGATGGATGGTGGGATCGCCGAGTTCGGTGAGCAGCTTGACCCCGAGGCCACTGCCTCCCAGGTAGTGTCGGTAGACGTCCTCGCGGATCCGGTGAATGTCGATCGCCTTTGTGCTGAGGTCCACGAATAGGACCTTTCCCGAGTAACCACAACCCATGCGGTGGACTCCTGCTCCTGCGCAGAGTTGAGTGCCGCTAATGCCGCGTGAGTGGCTGCCGAACGTCGGCCGCGCTGAACACAAGAAGAATCTTGCCCGACAGAGGAGTCAAAGTCAAGGCAGACGAGACCTCCGCTGTAACCCCCAGTGCCGTTCCAACTATTACGCCAAAATGGTGAGGCATGGAAAATCGATAGTTCTTAGCAAAACACCTGTCGGCGATTAGCCGCAAGAAGTTGGAACGGCATTAGTGGTCGATGGCGTAGACGAAGGGAAGTTGATGTTGCCCGGATGGGGCATCGAGGATCAAGCGCAATGTGAGGCGACTGGCGTCAGGAGGAGGGTTGGGGAAGTAGACGAATCCCTCGGCGCGGGAGCCGGACGGAATCGGTTCGGGAGGGAAGGCTAGGCGCTGGATATCGCGCAGCTCGCGATACCTGCCCCATTCTAGCCCCAACTCGAGCCCGAAGATAGTTGGCTCCGGGCCGCTTGCCTCGATCCCGACGGACGGTACAAGAGCTGAAGGGTCCGAACCTCCCAGGAGCAGGCTCACGACCTCCTCGGGCCTGAGGGGGCGGCGCGTCCGGCCCTGATCATCGATCAGGCCGACGTCGGCGAGGTGGAGGGTCACATCACCTCGGCCATGGTTCACGATCCTGATCAGGAAGGGCAGGAAGCGGTCAGTGAGTCGCCTTGGACGATATTGCCAGGCCTTGGCCTGGATGGTCACCTCAACCTCGGCCAGCCGTTTACTGATGGCTTGGTGCTCTGGATCGAGCTGGCCGGCCGGGTCTGGCAGTGCCCGCAGGCGGATCCCCCCGCAGCCTTCGAGCAGGAGCAACAGGATCAATAACGCGGGTCGAGCCATCATGCAAGCAAGGTATCATACCGGTTTTGACTTGACAATGATCGTGACAGTGATAGTGATAAGGGGCCGAGAGGGGGGAAGGACCCCGGTGACGACGACCAGTGCCGTTCCAACCAATACAAACGACAATTGTGAAGTTACATCGGGCGGGTGGCCGAGGCGGGGCGCCCCATCCGCCCGCAACGGAAGGGCCCCACTGGGGGATGGGTGGAGTGAGGACGGATGGGGCTGCCGAAGGACAGGACCCGCGCCTTTGCAACAAGATTACAGACGTGTGTATTAGTCACGCCGAAACAGTGTAGCTTCGGTGAAAGAGACATAGGTGATGCATACCTCTCTGCCATTCGCCGCAACGAGTTGGAACGGTGCCAGTATACGAATATTGTCAACCACAGCCTTGTCGCCGCATCCAACACGGCGATCCTGGCAGATGGGGCCAAGAGAAAACGATGGCTATGATCGCACCGTTTAGGGGGTTACGGTACAATCCTGAACTGGTGAAGGACCTGAGCCTGGTGGTGGCGCCTCCCTATGATGTCATTTCGCCTGAGGATCAGCGAGCCTTTCACGCCCGCCACGATCATAACGTCATCCGCCTGATCCTCGGTGAGGTGTTCGAAGGAGACGACTCCGCACGAAACCGGTACAGCCGTGCGGGAGAGTACTTTCGGCAATGGCAAGCCAAGAGAATGTTGATTCGTGATCGGACCCCCGCGCTCTACCTCTACCAACAGACCTTCCGGCTGCCGCGCACAAGAGAGCTGACTCGATGCGGCCTGATCGGATTGGTTCGCTTGGAGGAGTTTGGTAGCCGCACGGTTTTTCCTCACGAACGGACGATGGCAGCGGCGAAGGAAGATCGACTTCGCCTGATGCAGGTCTGCCATGCGAATCTGAGCCCCATTTTCGGCATCTATCCCGGTCGCTCCCATGAGATGGAGCAGTTGTTCAAGGCTGCACAAGAGGCGAAGCCGGCCATTGACCTCGGCGACTGGGACGGCATCCGGCATCGGGTCTGGATCTGTCAAGATCGTGCGGCGGTTCGGGCGCTCCAGGCTGGTTTTACGTCAACGCCGATCTTCATTGCGGACGGTCATCATCGCTATGAGACGGCGCTAGCCTTCCGCGATCTCATGCGGGCCAAAGAACGGGGTGACCCCGCACATGAGCAGAGGCGGCCTTATAACTACATCATGATGACGCTGGTGAGCGCGGAAGATCCTGGCCTGGTCATCCTTCCGATCCATCGGCTTCTGAGGCACCTGCCGGGCGGCAGCCTTGAAGCCTATCTCGCCCAGGTTGCCCGACACTTCAACATCGAGAGGTTCCCGGTCCCAGGGGATCCCGAGGCCGGCGCGGCAGCGCTGCTGGGTTGCTTGCAGCGGGCGCGGGAGGGGAGGCACTCTTTCGGTCTGTATGGCGGAGGGGAGAGCGGATACCTCTTAACCCTGGCAGACGAACGAATCCTGGAGACTGAGGGAGCAGAGGGGAAGCCGACCATTTATAAGAGACTGGACGTCACCATCTTGCACGCGCTCTTGATCGACGGGCCACTGCGCCACCACGGCCTAGCCGCTCTCCCCGACGACGCGCTCAACTATACACACGACGCCGTCGAGGCTGTACGGTTGGTCCAGCGAGGAGAGTGGGGAGCGGCGGTCTTGCTCAAACCGACCAAGATCGCCGAGGTACGAGCGGTGGCCGAGGCTGGCCTGCGGATGCCACCCAAGTCAACCTTCTTCTACCCCAAGCTGCTCACTGGTTTGGTGATTCATCCCATCGTGCTCGACGAGGTCGTCGAGACCTAGTGCCGTGGTGAGCACTCAGCCGTCAGCGATCAGCAGTCGGCGAGACAAGGCTAAACAACAACTCGTCTCTCGGAACCAGACGATACTCCTGGTATCTTTTTGTTTTGGCTGAAAGCTGAGGGCTGATCGCTGAAGGCTCAGCGGGCAGGAACGGCTAGTCGTTTTGCCGATTGCGCAAGGGTGGCGAGTGTCCGAACGGAGCAGAAGGCGCTGCTAATTCCTTCCTGAGGGTCTCCACTTCCTTTTCCAACTCTTCCAGGCGTTCCAGAATACATTTGATTGCCTTTGCTGCGGGGTCCGGGAGATCGGTCATTTCCAGGTCGATCGCCTGAGGCACCCGTTTGCCGTCGCGATAGGTGATCTGCCCGGGCACACCTACCACAAGCGAATTTGGTGGGACCTCCTTTACGACCACAGATCCGGAGCCGATGCGGCTATTATCTCCCACCTTGAACGGCCCGAGGATCTTGGCGCCGGCCCCGATCACAACATTGTTCCCGATCGTCGGATGGCGCCTCTTCTTCTCCAGGCTGGTTCCACCCAGCGTCACGCCCTGATAGATGGTGACATTCTCACCGATCTCCGTCGTCTCGCCGATGACGACCCCCATCCCGTGGTCGATGAAGAGGCCCGGCCCGATCACCGCGCCCGGATGGATTTCAATTCCGGTCAAGAATCGGCTCACGTGCGAGACGAAGCGACCCGGCGTTTTCAGGCGATGGTTCCAGAGCCAGTGCGCGACACGGTGAAAGTAGAGGGCATGAAGACCCGGATAGCAGAGGAGGACCTCAAGGGCGCTTCGGGCCGCCGGATCGCGATCCAGGGCAGCCTGGATATCCCGTTTGAGGGTTGTGAACACGTGGTGCTCGCGAATCAGTTTCTGACGCTGACGGTTTCGTTCAGCTCTCGAAGAAGCTGGTCAAGGTTTACACCATGAACGCGAGCGCCATGGGCGATATCGTCGTACTCGGCTGCCGAGCAGCCCAGGCATCCGACGCCGTAGCGGCTGAAGACCTCGACGGTCTCCGGGTACTGCCGCACCACATTATCGATCTTCATCTCAGCGGTGACTCTCATTCCCCTACCTCCTTTCAGCGAGATCACCGGTCCGGTATGCCCCGGACGCTCACAGCCTGAAGCCGACATGGACGTCAGGGATTCCTCGGTGATGATACCCACTGGCGGTGATCACCGATCATGATAGAGGTGAGGGGCGGCATTCGCAAGGGAATTTTTGTTTTGTAGAGTTCGGTATTGACTTCCGGTCTCCGATTCGATAGCCTCCGCTCACCCTCCCATACCCCCATCGGAAATGCGAGAGATGACATGCCCCCAACGACCCCCATAAACAAGATTCATGCAGCACTGGAACGCCACTACGGCCCAAAGCGAGCGCGTAGGGTTCGCACCAATCCCCTCGATGAACTTATCTTCACGATTCTTTCACAAAACACGAGTGACCTCAACAGCCATCGAGCGTTCCAACTGCTCCGCCAGGTGTTGCCAACATGGCAAGACGTGCATGAAGCTTCGGAGCGAAAGGTGGCCGAGGCGATCAATTCAGGGGGCTTGGCCAGGCTGAAGGCCGCGCGCATCAAGACGATCCTCAAGCAGATCCACCGGGAACAGGGTCACTTTGATCTCACCTTCTTGCGGGATCTGAGCATCGAGGAAGTAAGAGCGTATCTCTCGCGTTTCAAGGGGATCGGCCCCAAGACCATCGCGTGCGTCCTGCTCTTTTCACTTGGTAAGCCTGCGTTTCCCGTCGATACACATGTCTATCGCGTCGCGACACGCCTCGGCGTGGTGAACGCAAAGGTCAGCCCCGGAAAGGCGCAGGCACTGCTCGAAGCGATGGTGCCACCCGCCCTGTATTATTCCTTGCATATGAACCTAGTCGAGCACGGCCGAAAGACCTGTAAGGCTCGCACGCCGCTCTGCGGCTCCTGCCCCCTGTCCAAGCTCTGTGCATACACTCGATGAGCGCGGCATCCTTCCTCGGTCTGTCCGAGCTGGGCCGCGACCCGTACATTCGAGCCCTCAGCGAGGCCGCAGCCGACGGCAGGACGAGTTCCCTTTACCTGGTCGGTGGGTACCTGCGGGATCTTCTGCTTGGTCGCGCCAGGGCGAGCCGGATCGACCTCGATCTGGTGATCTGGGGCGATCCGCAATCATTCGGCCGCGCCGTCGCCGGAGCCTTCGATGGGACTCTGCTTGTTCTCGACCCGGAGACTGTCCGCGTCCTGAGCCGCCGCGAAGGGATGCCTGTCCGGATCGATATCAGCGGACCGAAGGGCGAGACGATCGAGGCCGATCTGGCCGCTCGCGACTTTACGGTGAATGCCCTGGCCGTGAGGATCGATTCCGGTCTCCGGAACGCCACAGCCGTCATCATCGATCCGTCAGGCGGGTTGGACGACGTGAAGGGGCGGTGCCTGCGAGCCGTCGCCCCATCAGCGCTTGATCGGGACCCGCTCCGCCTGATCAGGGCCGCTCGTCTGGCGGGCGAGCTTGACTTCGGCATTGAAGACGCCACCCGGCTCGCGATCGTCGAGCGCGCGCCGCTTCTCGCCGCCGTTGCCGGTGAGCGCGTGCGTGACGAGCTGTTCAGGATCATCGACACGGTCCCCGCGGTGCCCTCCATCGAACGCCTCGACGCCCTGGGACTTCTCACGGTGCTGGTCCCGGAAGTCGAGGCGCTCAAGTCGGTTCCAGCCAGCCCGCCGCATCGTCTCCCCCTCTGGGAGCACTCCTTAGAGACCCTTCGGTCTGTCGAACTGCTGTTGGCTAATCTCGGGCAATTCTTTCCCGAGGACGTTTCCTGGTTGAGAGAGCGACTTGACCGGGAGATCGAGGCTGGCGTCACCGAGGCCGCGGTCCTCAAGATGATCGGGCTCCTGCACGACCTCGGCAAACCGGAGACTCGGAGCATTGAACCAGACGGTCGAGTCCGGTTCCTCGGGCACGAGGAGGCGGGGCTACCTATCCTCGCACGCCTCTGCGAGCGCCTTCGCCTTGGTCGGCAGGCGACGGCCCTCGTCGGACAGATCGAGCGACATCACCTGCGCCCGCTCCACCTATCGCGCGAGGCGATGGTTACCGCTAGGGCCAGGTATCGTGTCTTCCGGCATCTCGATGATGCCGCCCCCGCCGTGCTGCTTCACTCCTGGGCCGATCTACGGGCCACGGTTGGCGAGGGGGCCGAGGAGTTCAGTCGATACCATATCTTCCTGCAGGAGCAGTTCCGATTCTACCGGACCGAGTTTCTCGCGAGCCAAACGGTCCCACTTGTGCGTGGAGACGATCTGATCCAGCTCTTGAGCGTTGCACCGGGCCCGTTCCTGGGACTCGTCCTGGAGCGCCTTCGGGAAGCCCAGGCGACTGGCAGAATGTCAGCTTCCCAAGCTGAACGTCGCGGGTTCGAGTCCCGTCTCCCGCTCCATAGAATAACGAGGGCCACGATGATTCGTGGCCCTCTGCTTTTGCGACCCTCTTTCTCTTCCGTCGCCATCTGACAAGTTACCGACAAGCCATTATCTCAGGATGGTCACGCCTGACTTCCCCATTCTCTAATGGCATGTCCGGCACGGCTGAGGAGCGTGCGCTCCATCCGATCTTCGCTCAGTCGTGCACCTCAGGACACTACGGGCCGGCCGGTAATGTCCTAATTGGTTTTTCAGGATCGGTTTCTGCTCTTCCGCCGGTCCATAGGGTGCTGACGGAGCGCATATCGGGCCAGCCGGCGTCTGGTCCAGACAAGAGCCAGGGATCGGGCGGGCAAAGAAGAAAAGGCTTTGACATCAGATCAGGAAAAAGATTATCGTTCATCTGACATGCGGCATGGTGCCGCATCGTCCTTAGAGCCGCTGGATAATCTCTGATGACTAGGGTCAGCCCTGATCATGGAAGTCGATGAAAGGGTTTGTCCCGACTCCACCTGCAACGGTCGAGTTGATGGTGGGCAAGCTCTTTCAGGAAAAGGGACCTGCGGAGAAGAGCAGGTTGCTCGATCCTGGTTGTGGCAAAGGAGCCTTTATTGAGGGCGTCATACAATGGTGCGTCCGCCAGCGCATACCCCTCCCTCGGATCATCGGCATTGACTCTGATCCTCGTCATATTGCCGATGCCCGGGAAAAGTTTTCGAAGTATTCGTCGATCAAGCTGATCCTGGGTGACTTCCTAACCCCTGACGACCTGGGGCCGTTCGACTTCATTATCGGCAATCCGCCGTATGTCCCGATCACAGATCTTTCACATGGCGAGAAATCCCGTTACCGGAACATCTACCAGACCGCTCAGGGCCGATTTGATCTCTACCTGCTGTTCTTTGAGCACGCGCTGAAACATCTCGGTCCCGACGGACGGCTCGTCTTCATCACCCCGGAGAAGTACCTCTATACCGATACAGCGGCTTCTCTCCGTAGGCTACTCAGCCATTTCGTAGTCCAGGAAATTCATCTCCAGCGTGAGGACACTTTTCGGGACCTCGTGACTTACCCTACCATCACTACCGTCACTCACTGTGTTCGCGGCGGCGAGACCAGGGCTATCCTCCGTGACGGCACTATCCGGAGTGTTAACTTGCCCGGTCACGGCACATCCTGGTGGCCGACGATCCATCAGCACGGTGATGGTCAGGGGCGCTTCTATGAGATCAGGCTCGGCGATATCTGTCGGCGGCTAAGCTGTGGGGTCGCGACGGGTGCTGATGCGGTGTTTGTCCGCAAAACGGTAGAGCTACCCGCGGCAATCAGGAAATACGCCTATCCAACTATTGCGGGGCGAGAACTTGTTCCCGACTCGGTGATCCTGCCAACCAACAAGTATTCGATGCTCGTTCCGTATTCCAGAGATGGCCACCTTCTGAAAGAGCACCAGCTCGGCGCTCTGAAACAGTATCTGGAGCAGAAGGCTGTCCGGGATCGCCTTCTCCAGCGAACGTGCGTCTCTCGCAAGCCATGGTATGCCTTCCATGAGAACCCGCCTCTGAAGGAACTTCTGCGCCCCAAGATTCTGTGTAAGGACATCACGCCAGTCGTCAAGTTCTGGGCTGATCGAACTGGTCTCCTAGTCCCGCGACACTCGGTCTACTACATCGTCCCCGAAGATCCAGCGAAGATTGAGGGGATCTTGGCCTATCTCAATTCAAACACGGCAAGAGCCTGGCTCTTCGCAAACTGCCAGCGGGCTGCGAACGGGTTTCTTCGGCTCCAGAGCCATGTTCTGAAACGGCTTCCGGTCCCACCTGAACTAGCCCCTCCTGGAACGCAGCTCCGGGGTCTCGCGGTCGAAGTAGCATGACCTTAACAACCCCTTTCGACAAGGTTATTGAGGCAATCAAGCGGCGCGGCTTCCACAATCATCGGTTAGACGAGCATTCGGATGTTGTCAGTGAGGGGATCTTCGCTGATCTTGTTGAGCAGTGTGAGCCCTTGCGAGGTGACGTCGCCACAGGAATCGTCAAGAGGTGGCTGAACGTACGCACACCCGGCGCCCGTGAGAGAAAGATTGACCTGCTAATTGGCGAGCCGGGATCTGATGGGAAACCTGATCTCAGCAAGATCCGGATCGGCGTTGAGAACAAGTCTGTTATCACCGCCCACCGGAATAGGGATGCACGGTTTGATGATTTGAATGAAGCCTTGAAAGTCCTACACGGGGCGAAGTCCGAGGCAGTTCTCGTTGCCACAGTTCTTATTGGGCTTGCGAGCAGGGTCCTCAATGTCCCCGATGGCATCAAGAAGCGATACAAGAACAGACCAAGGAAGTTTAAGAACTTGATCCTGCCACGGCTGTCGTCAGGCGATCAGACGCTATGGGAAGAATTTGACTGGGCGATCAGTAAGAACCGGGAGGACGACCCCAGAAAGACCGTGGAGAAATTCAGGAGCCTTCCAAAAAGGCGGCCTAGCCACACCCATGTCACCGGCTATGACTACCTCCTCCTAGTGCCTGTCTACATCGATAACGTGAGTCCCCCACACCTCCCGCGTCTCAACAACTTGGGAATTGACGTGGACGCGGAATATGCCGCGATGCTGATCCAGATCTGCAAGGCTTACCACGCCCGCTGGCACCTATAGCCTTCCGATCATTGCATAGTAAGGCCCAATAGGGTGGCGACCAGACCTCGCCAGGCCGCCACCAATACCAGCCCTTTCAAATTAGGACACTACCCGCCAGCCGAGTGGTGGGTTGACAGCAGCACCTCTTGCTCGTACACTAAACCACGAAGGAATCCTCTGAGGTGAGCGTCAAAGTCGTCTCATGGGGAGTCTGTTTCCCGGCACGAGAGGAGAACCCATGACTTGGGTGATTACCAGCCTGTGTCGGGATTGTCTGGATATCGTGCGCGTGGGTGTGTAACTGGTAAACTGTATCTACAAGTACACCGGCACAGACCCAAAGTTCCCTAATGGGCTTCACATCGACCCTGTAGAGGGTATCGATTGTGGGGCGTGCGAACCGGAATGCCCGTGGGAGACCATTTTCAAAGACGAAGCGGTTCCAGCCATTTTTTCGGACGA
>JACQEV010000250.1 GCA_016200385.1 Candidatus Methylomirabilota bacterium | reverse complement strand
GATGGGGTCCTTCACCTCGTTCCAGAAGGCCGTCAGCCGCCCAAAGAGGTTCTTGGCGACAGCGTAGTCCATCCCGACTTCGCCCCCAATCAGTCGCTCCGGATCCAGACCTGCGTTGGCTTCGGTAATGTCGTTCCGGACGCGGAACGGCCGGAAGAGCTCGTTGATCGTCGGCGCCCGAAAGCCTTGGTAGAAGGAGCCCCTCAACGAAAGCTGATCGGTGGCATGATAGAGAAGGGCCACCTTGGGGCTGAAGGCCATTTCGTCCCGATCGGAGAACGGAGTATTCCGAGTGATCGCCCCGGTTTGCAAGTTCTTCTCTACGCGGGAGGCATCAAAGCTCTGCCAAAAGTCGAGCCGACCAGCGAGAGTCACCTGCCATCCAGGTGCGGGAGTGAAAATGTCCTGAAGGTAGGCGCCCGCCAAGAACTGCTCCCCTCCGGCCTTCCGCCGTCTGGTGAATTGACCCAATGCGGCGTTGAATGTAAAGTCTTCGTTGGTCTCTCCATCGATCCATCTCAGATCAGTACCAGCCGTCAGCAGATGGGCCTGATAAATCTGCTTCGACCATTGGAGGTTGGCTCCAAGAGCGGTTGAGGGAACGTCGAACTGATCAAGCGCGGGGGTTTCGGAGTTCCGATCTTGGGCTGCTGAAGTAAAGGTGCTGTTGAATGTTTGCAAGTGAGAGAACAGGGTGAACTGCCAATCGCTACCGTCGGCGGTCTTGAGCCGACCTCCGGTCCCGACATACCCGGCCTCGGTCGAGTTTGTCTGGAGCGGGGTACCGTTGCCACGGTCTTCGTGGAAGAAGCTCCCTGCGAGAAAAAGCGATGACGCCAGCGAAGGTGTGTATTCCACCCGGCCGTTAAAGGTCTCGTGACTGGAGTCGGCGTCGATGTCAATTTTTCCCCGCTGGTCTTCACGGACGATCTTGTAGCCGTCGGTGCGAAAGAAGTTGCCTTCGAGGGAAACCCCCCATGGACCCGTGACATGGCTCGCGAGAAGGTCGGCATCCACAGTATTCAGTGTCCCGAGATCGAGCTTGGCTTGAGCCACCCTCGCCTCGGGTCGCTTCGTCACGATATTGATGACGCCGCCCAACGCGTAGTTGCCATAGACGCCCGACCCGCCGCCCCGGGTGACCTCGATCCGCTCGATGCTCTCAAGAGGAACCTTGCTCCAGTACACCCATCCGCCAAAGGGATCATTGAGCGGGACACCATCGAGAAGGACCAGCGTGCGGCTCACCCCACTCGGCCCAATCCCGCGGAGGGAGACCCCCTGCGCGGTAGGATGGGTGACAAGGCTGCTGCTCCGCCGGAACAGGCTGAACCCAGGGACCTGGCGCAAGAGATCATCCACCGTCCGAGCTGGTGACTGCTGGATCTCCTCCCTTGTGATGACCGTGACATTTGCCGGGACGTCTCGCAGCTTCTGCTCGACCCGGCTGGCGGAGACTACAACCGGCTCCAGGGGAATCGGCGCTTGCGCATCGCTGGTTGCCGGCGACTCAGGAGGGGCACCCCACGCGAGACCAGATGGCCATGTGAAGGTGCACGTGACGATAAGCCCAGCCACGACTATTGTGATAGGACCAAGTACGGACCGTGCCCAGCCTGGCAACCTCATTCCTCCCGCCTCCTCCCCTCGGTCGAAGTGGTGCCGTTTACCACTGGATCAACGCTGAGGAAAGCTGCAAGACGGAAGCATTCTTTGTGCCAGGTCATCCTGAAAAGCATTCTGACCTGTCTTGTGTAACCTCTTGAAACGAATAGCTCCGCTCCATTGACCCTGAACGAGGGTTTGTGTCGATGGGAAGCATTGGGGGGGAATGCCGCATTCGGCGGGTGAAATGGCCCTTCTTCTTATTATCTTGTCCTTTTGAGCGCCTGACCGATTCGCTCTTACCTGCTACCGCAAGATCTCGGTCAGGACCCTGCCCTCACAGCCATTCGGTGGCCTCACGTTCAGCACGAACGCCAGCGTCCTACCGAGGTCTACGACCTCGGCATCCCCATACTTGCCCGGCTTGACCCATTTGCTGCCCAGGAACATGATCGGCACATTCGTATCGTAGGCATAGGGCGCCCCGTGGGTAGAAGCGTATGCTAACGGTTTCTCGAACAGGTACCAGTTTGGCTTGTTGATCAGGACGATGTCCCCGCTATACTGCTGATGCCACGACAAGGTGACCTGTTTTGCGATTCGGGTCCGCGGCAAGTCGCCGCTCTGCAACTGCGTGCGCGTGTACACGAAGGCGATCCCCGGGTACTCGATGAGGAACTGGGCCGCGGCCTTCTCAACCTCGGTCTGGTTGAGGTTCTTGCTGTCGATCAGACTGTAATCGAGATAGAGCGTCGGATTCCACCAGGTCGTGACGTACTTTCCATCGCCGAACTTCTTGGAGAGATGCGCGTTGACTGCCTCGATCATCTTTTCCGGGTCGATGCGACCCGCATCGAGGTTCTTCGAGGCGCTGTACTCTGGGATGTTCATGAAGCCATGGTCCGCGCTCAACGTGACGAGAACGTTATCCAACCCGACCCAGCCATCCAGGTACTGGAAGAACTCGGCCAACACTCGGTCGAGTCTTAATACGTGATCCTGGGCCTGCTTGCTCTCCGGGCCGAACAGGTGATGGATATAGTCGTGGCTGGTCCAACTGATTGCCAACAGGTCGGGGACCCCGGCAGGGTTCTTCCCGAGCTGTTCGCCCCCGATCGCGGCCTTGACGAAATCCAGCGTCAGATTGTCACCGTAGGGGGTCCAAATCATCGCGTCATAATAACCGCTAGAGGGTTTGTCTGAGCCACCGCTGATGGGGTGAGGGAATTTGGTGCCCAAGCCTTTGTAGTTTTTG
>JACQEV010000225.1 GCA_016200385.1 Candidatus Methylomirabilota bacterium | reverse complement strand
CGCGTGATCGGCAGAAAGTCGGCCTCTGAACCACGTCGCGCCAACGCCTTCGCAAGGGCTTCGACATGCCAGCCTCTCCTATCGGCCAGGATTCCGACCCTCATGGAAGGGGCTCGGCGCTGAAGAGAGGGGCTGGATAAAAGGGGTTACCCGAGGAGGGAGGTCCGCAGCAGTTCGCCATTAAAGCGCCCGGACCTGAAGGTCCTGCCACTGGCCGCGTTTGTGATGGCGATCTTGGCCGGGCTGAAAAGAAACGGATCGATCTTGTAAAAGTCCCCATCATAGCGCTTGAACAGGTCGCCGAACAACTGGCCGTAGTCTCGCGAAGAGGAAGACGGAACCCTTTCGATCAGGCCTTCGATCTCCGCATCGGTGGCGGAGACCGTCAAGAAGACTTCGCTCCCATACAGGACGCAGTCGTTGGTCCGCCCGATCGCTGCCAGGTCATCGACGGCCTGGGTCGCGATGGGGCAGGTTCCAAATCCGCTCAGCACCCTGGCGACGTCGAATCCCAACTCCAGGAGCTTGTGCATGGCAGTCTCGACAGAGCGAGCAGCGATCTGTACCCCTCCTGCCAGGCTTCGCGTTGCGGCGACAGCCAGTGAGACCCGCCCGGGTTGTATGCCGCATTTCTCCGCCACGTAGTCGGCAACCTCTTCGTTCGGCAGGCGACCGCTCTCCAGAACCAGGACCGCGACGTCAGCTTCATCCTTCACACCGATCTTCGCGTACAGCTCCTCGGTCCTTGCCAATGCCCTGGCTGGACCGGACCCCATCGCGAAGAATTTCCCACGTTGGATCTTCCAGCCGGCGTATTGGGAGCCGAGGCAGGCGAGCACCGGGCCGTCGATCGCCACGCTGACACCTGGAAGCGTAAGATCGCCGTAGCTCAGCGGCAGGAGGGCTACCTCTCCCAGGCCACCCAGGCAGATCTCGGCGAGCCCCTTACCCGCCAACAGCCCCCCCGGCGTCTTCACGCCGAGATCGGCCACCCTGGCGCCATTCGCCAGCATCGAGACCGAGATCCCGAGAACGGACGCCTTCCCCGTCATCCGGTCGAGAATCTCGCTGGCCAGGCGATTCAGACTCACCGACATAGCAGCCCCCTCGTTAGGCCGGAATCAGGATCTCGCCCTTGCCGACGTCAGCGAGGTCTCCATGATAGCGCCGCCACGAGCCGTCGGTCGCCCCGGGGGGAGTCTGCACCCCAAGATGTTTCAGCCCCTTGAACAGAATCCGCAGAAAGACTGGGGCGTAGGTGCAGTCGTAGGCGAACGTCGGCAGCAGTTCGACGGGGCGCATGCAGACGATGGTCCCCTTCTGCATTCCCCCTCCCGTCCTGAGACCAGCCTGGCCGAAGAGGCAGATCGTTCCGGCGGCCATCCTTGCCCCAAGGAAGTCCTCTGCGTTCCCCGTGATCACGATGAGCCCGCGCCGCATGTAGGCGCCGACCTCATGCGCGACATTGCCCTCGATCAGGATGATGCCGCCACGCATACCATACTTGCTTCCCCGGTAGGCGGCCCCAGCACGATGCCCCGCATTCCCCTTGACGTGGATCAGTCCCCCTTCCATCTCTACGCCCAGGAAGTCGGCCGCGTTCCCCTCGATGAGGATCTCCCCGCCTCGCATGTATGACCCGGCGTGCATCCCGACATCGCCGTGGACCACAATCCGGCCCCGTGTCATCGCGGAACCGACCCACTTGACCCGCCCGATGGGGCCCTCCACCTCAATCTCTTCCGACCGCTCTCCATCCACCTGGAAGAAGTCGCCAAGGCGATGCGCTTCGTTCCCCCATGCGACGGGCAGGGCCTCGATCTCCTCCCGGCTCCGGTCGGCGAAGAGATCAGGCGAGATCGACTCGGCCTCGAGCGGGACGCCCGTCAGTGGCTCTTTCAGACGCAGGGTGACAGGAGGCATGCTTCCCTCTGCTAGCCTTCAGTTCGCGAGGAGCTGATGGAGGTGAAACTGGTGTTTTCCCAACTTCCCGCCGTAATTTCCGGCGGACACCTTCACGATGCCAGGACCGCAAGCGGCCCGGATACCGACCCGCATCGCCTCTGCCACCGCCTCCGCCGTCAGGCCGTCGATCACGATCTCAAGGACCGCCGCGACCCCATCCGGCAGTTCACTCTGGACCTGCCGCCTCAAGGATGGGCAGAAGGCGGTGTTGGTTGAGGCATTGAGGAACTTATAACGCGAGCCCACTTTGCTGCCGCTTCGGACAATACCTCCGGGAAACGGCATAATAACACCGTTCACTTTCCGCATCGCCTCGACGGCACGCTCGGCCGCCTGTAACGCATCCGGCAGCTCGTTTCCTAACAGGAGAAAGTTACCGCCGGCCACCGCTTTCTGCACGCCGAAGCGGTCCTCGACGACAAATTCTCCATCCATCACGGGGATCCGCCAGAAGCGTCGAGCGCGGTTGCCGTTCCCGACGATGGGTGGCTCCAACCGCTTGCTGATCTGATATCCATCCCCGAAAAACCGTAGCTTCCCCCCGACGGAAAGCCGGTCCTCCGCCTCCAGGTCGTTGTAGCACGCCGAGGTCGGGGATGTCATGACACTCTGGCCGATCCGCTTAATCAGGTGCTCCTGAACGGCCTTCTTGGATGGAGCGAAGAGGAGGACGTTGACGCCAGGGCGATCGTCCGGGGTCTGTTCAGGCTCGACGCCCTCGATGCCGACCTCGCACCCGCAGCCAATGACCGAGGTGCCGAAGCCCGCCATGCTGCGGGCGGCCTCCAGGGCCCACTGCTTGCTGAAGGCGGTGATCAGCACCCGGCTGGCGTGCATGGTGAACGCCTCGGCATACGTCTCATCGATGGGAACGCCGTTGATCTCCATGAAGGCTCCGTGCGCAGTTTTGGGTTCCGGGTTCCGTGTTTCGCGTCACATCCCGAAGACGCTCCACCTGCAACTCGGAACCCGACACTCAGAACCCGAAACTCTCTCTTGGTTAGCGAGATGCTCCTGCGGGGATCGCCTCGCGGTTGGGGATATCCTCGGCATCGATCGGGAAGTTTTCGTACTCGATCGTATAGAAGTTCTCGAATTCGGTCTTGAATTCGGGATCCATCTCGCCGACGTCCGGTGGGACGACGAACAGAAGCTTGCCATCACGGGACCCGACAAGCTCACCTTCGCGCAGGACGACCACACCATCCTTGAGAACGTAGATCGGGTGCTCGAACATTTGCTCTCGGTCGCTATCTTTTAGGTAGATGGTGATGTCGGCATCCGCCCCAACTCCGAGGTGGCCCTTGCGGGTGAGCCCCAAGGCCCTGGCCGGGCCGGCCCGAGTAATGATGGCGATCTCGGAGAGGGTGTATTCGCGGTCGAGGTTGGGCAGGGTGGTATCTGACAGGACGCGCTTGTGCACTCGCTTGAGCATCTCGGAGCGGAATTCCTTATCCATGAGCAGCTTGATGACCCAGGGATAGAAGATGAAGGCGCCTCCGTTGGGATGGTCGGTGGATAGGGAAACCCGCCACGGGTCCTGGATCAGAAGGAACAGCTCCAACCCGATCGCCCACTGGATGGCGTTGACGTAATTCTTCTCGCGGTACACATAGGGGACGATCCCGCACCCCGTTTCCACCTCAACATCCTGGTTGTACCATTTATTCTTGCTCAACTTGTAGAGACGGTACTGCCATGGGCCATCCGCCGTAATCGTGGTGGCGTCGCCAAAGACGACCTGGCCGATATCCGTTGTGATGTGGGGATGAGTATTGATGTACTCAGCCACCTCCGCCGCCTTGGAGCAGAATCCGCCCCAGTTCTCCCCACCGTAGCTATGAAACTGGATATGCGCCATATGGAGCCTGAAGCCCTCGAGCGCATGCATCGTCTCCAGCGTGGTCAGGTAATTGTTCGGGATCCCCAGCCGGTTGGCGTGAAGATGGATCGGGTGTGGTAGCCCGAGGCTCTCGTTGGTCCAGGCAAGCGCCTTCAGGATCTGCCGCGGCGTGACATCGAAGTAATAGACTTTGTCATCCAGCCCCTCCACATCCTTCCCATATTTCCACTGTTCCACCCCGCCCGGATTGACCAGCTTGATGCCGTACCCCTTCAGCGACCGGATGAGCCAAGCCACGTACCGCTTGACCTTCTCCATCTCCCCAGCCTTCAGGTATTTCAGGATGAACTCGTTGTTTCCCATGAGGATATAGAGCCCTTTGTCCAGGATCGGAGTGTCGATCAACTCCTCATGGGTGTGGCGGACGCCGATGGGGGCATTGGCCGCCTCCATCACGGTGGTGTACCCCATTTTGGTGTAGAGATAACCTGTGGCAAAGGTGGAGGGGACCGTGAAGCCGACGCCGGATCTGATGCCAGGCTTCTTGGCAATCAGCCCGTGCCTGTGGTCTTCCGGCCTGAAGCCGCGTGCGGCGTTGACGGCGGAGCTGGCAATATGGGTATGAATATCCACCCCGCCGGGCATCACGACCAGATTCGTCGCGTCGATGACGCCGGAGGGCTCCCTGCAAGCTTCTACGATCTTGCCGTCCTGAACGTAGATCTCCTTGACCGCCCCGTTGATTCCGTTGGCCGGATCGTAGACCTCGCCGCCCACGATTTTGAGGGAGGACCCCATAATCTTCAGCCTCTGCCCTTGCTGGCTGGGGAGGGAGCGCCGTTGCCGCCGTTCTTCATCGACGAGACTTTTGCGAGGATCCGCTCCAGGACCTCCCGGTCCGAGGGATATGGCGAGTCAACCACCTTCTTCATGACCAGGGGGATGTGGTCCATCCTGTAGGCCATTCCCCCTGCGGCGATCCCGGCTTGCGCCGTCGGGATCACCACCGTGGCAACCTTGGTCGTGCCGCTCTCCTTGGGATCGATGGCGATCAACGGGATCGACTGCAGGTGTTCCGCCATCTTGGCAGGAAAGTTGCCGATGGCATCGCCGGCCACGATCAATGCGGCATCGACCTCTCGGTGGGCTAGCAGATCGGCCACCGAGTATTCCCCGGGGTTAAATCGAGGGTACCCCCGGCTCATGTTCACAGCAAATGGGTAGCCAGTTTGCCAGGTCAGCACCTGGGCCATGCCCACCACGTTGCCGTGACCCCTCATCGGCGCGCACTGGAATTTGGTGAACCGATTGAGCTCCAGGGCGGAGAAGACCTCGTAGTCGGAGTTTGGCTTGACCTGGATGAAGGCGTCAGCCATCCGGGTCGTCGGCGTTGGCCTGACGTCCACGTTGATGACCATCCGATCCTTCTTCCCCTTGGGGGTGAACAGCCCCTTGGCAGTCACCGAGTAGCGGCTGGGGTGACGTGGGTGGGCCTCGGCCGGGTTGCACCCCCAGAAGATAATCAGGTCGGCGCGGTTCTTCACCTCTCCCACGGTGCAACTGGAGATGCCGACCGTCTGGACCGCCTGCAGGCTGGGGGCGTGGCAGACCGAGGAGGTATGGTCGATGTTCGCGCCGATCAGCTCGGCCAGCTCGATCGCCTTCCGTTGCGCGTTCAACTCCGTCGAGTCCAGGCCATAGATGAGCGGGTATTTGGCTTTGGCCAGAATCTCCGCTGCCGCCTCGATGCACTCATCTATGGTCGCCGGCTTCCCCTTAATCCTCGGCGTGGCCCAACCCTCCAAGTGATGCATGAACGTGTCCTTGCCGAGGACGCACGCATTCTTCACATCCTTTATCTTGCCGTCCACCACGTGGACTTCTAGGTCATCACAGGTCACGCCGCAGAAGGGGCAGGTCACCCCTTTGACGACTGTTAACTCCTTCGCCTCTTTAACGGCAACCCCTTCAGCCATATCGCTCAACCTCCACTTCGATCCCTTTCGTATTCGGCATCCCGGTCGCCTGGGTATCCGGGCCGACGAGTGAATTGATAAATCCCCCATAGGCGACAAAGATCAGGCCCTGGGGGATATCTCCCTTCTTGAACTTGACCACCGTCGAACCGTACGGTGTCTTGAGCCGAACTTGTTCCCCGTCCTTCAGTTGGAGCGCCTCGACATCCTTGGGGTTCATCTGCAAGGTCGAGATCTCCTCCAGGTACTCCGTGGCTTCCTTACCCAGATGGATCGACCGGCCTTGCTTTGTCGTCCGCCCCGTGATCAAGGTAAACCGTCTCTCAGACACCTGATCCTCACTCCCATTGACATCACAATGATACCACACCCCCAAACAAGTCAAAAGGCTGATCCGGCCTCACATGCCCACGGTTACGGGCCGGCCGAACCAGCCGCCCAGAGTGTCGGGGTCTGACTGTCGCGGGTACGCCCGTCTAGCGACGCGATCCCGGAGATCAGATCCCTTTTCCGTAGACAGGAATCACCTGCCCGGTGATCCCATCAGAGGCTTCGGAAGCAAGGAAGATTGCGACTTGGGCCACCGCGTCGAGGCTGACCCACTTCTTCTCCAGATCCTCTGGCGAAGGTTTCATCATCTCGATGTTCGACCTGGTCTGGACCAGCCCGGGGGCAATGGCATTCACACAGATATTGAACTTCTTCAGCTCCTGGGCCAGCGTCTTGGTCAGGGCCACGACGCCGGCCTTGGCGCAGTTGTACGCCGCCATCTGCGGCATCGGTGTAAGGGCGCCCACTGAGGCGAAATTGATGATCTTTCCAGCCTTCGCTCTGGTCATGTGGGGGATAACCGCCTTTGAACAGAGAAACACGGTCGTCAGATTGTTGTTCAGCTCATCGGTCCAATTTCTGGCCGAGAGCTCCACCGTCGGCCCGTACTTGGTCAGCCCCCCGGCCAGGTTGACGAGCACGTCGATCTTTCCGTACTCGGCCAGTGTGCGCTCTGTCAACCTCGCCACGTCTGTCTCCGAGGTGGCGTCCACTCCTACCCCGATTGCCCGGAAACCTTCGCCTTTTATCGCCTCGGCGATTCGCCGGGTGTTCGCTTCGGTCCTGGCGCTCACGACCAGACTTGCGCCCTCACGAGCAAAGGTCTTGGCCAGGAAGTCGCCCACCTGACCCTCGCGGCTCGCGCCGGTGACGATGACGACCTTTCCCTGCACCCCCATGGGAGGTCCTTTTTCTCAGGCCAGCCGCTTAGGCGGAAAGGCGCCTTCTGGCAATCTCCAGGGCTGTATTCTCGTCAAGAATCATGAATGTGTCGGCGGTCCGAATCGTTTCCAGCATCTCCATCTCCACATCGTACTTCAGGACTCCGACGGCGAGCGCTCCGATTCCTTTGATGCCCGGGGCGATCTCTTTCAGGTCATCGTTTGCCGAGAGCCCATGGATGCCTGTAGGTGGAACGGCATTCACGTCGGCCACAACTTTCCCACGCGGGAGAGTCTTCAGGACTGTTTCAGAAACCATCTGGACACCCGCCTTGCCGGTCGTGAGAATCACGTCCGCATCCCGCAACTGCGAGATCTTGTCTTCGTCGGTCGCCATTTGCGCGCCCTTGATGACCCCACCCGTCCGCTCTGACAGTTGATGCGCCAGGCGTTCCGCAGCGGCCAACTGCCGGGAGCCAATGAGGACTTCACTGCCAAGTTTGACGCACAAAGTCGCGCCAACCCTTCCGACAGGTCCGGTGGCACCGGGGATCGCCACCCGTTTCTTCTTCAAGCCACCCAGCGCCTTATCCACTTTAGCAACGAGTGCCACGGCAGTCGTATAGGCCCCCTTTGGATCGATCATCATCGAAACCTGAAACGGGGGGAACATGTTCTTGACGGCCGTCTCACGGATCCGCTCGGCCAACTCGACGTCGTTCCCCCCGATGAAGAGCGCCGTGAACTTTGCTCCCTTCGGTCCCCTGGAGAAAATGATGTCCTGAACCAGAAGCGCTCCAGACTCTTCGGTCACATTCCCATACGGAATCACGGCGTGGAACCCCGCGTCGTACGCCATATTGATGTCAAACGGACTGGGATGGGGGTCAGTGGTTAAAAAAAAGAGGAGGTGTTTTCGTTCCGTTGCCATAGGCCCTCACCAAGATAATCGACCCTAGGTTGACGGTGAACGTCATCGTGAACTGTGAACCGTGAACACTCACCCCTGACCCCATACCGCCCCCCACTGGCGACAGTGGGAGGGGAGGAGGCGAGTTTTCGCAGGGCTAGCGTAGGGTAAGCTGAGAAGGTCGAAGGAGCTGATGGGCGAGAAACCGATCAGGCGGCTCACACACCGCGCCCTGACCTCTCGAATCCCGGCCACCAGCTCCTTCGGACCAGCCGATACGGTATCCGCTGACAGAACTATGCGAACGGATGTTTGGCTTTATCCTTCTGCGCCAGAATCTCATCCATAGTAGGATGTTCTGCCAATGCCCTCTTGATCGACTCTTTGGTCGCCCGGTAGTTGAAGTCGTAAATCTTCTTGTTGTCCGTCGCCTCCCAGTGGATGAAGACGCCAACGATCAACACCAAGTCTTCGGCGTCCTTCTTTGAGATGACCCCTTCGGAGACGCTGTCCACCACGGCCTTCGCCACGGCCGCCTGGGCGGGACCGAACATCTGGACCGCCTGTGTCGCCCCTTTGATGGTCACCTTGTTGAACATCACTGTCGAAGGCTTTGCCGGGACATTCGGCGCCAGCACTGCCAGCAAACCGTTGTGTCCAGCCGTTTGCTCGGCAAGGCGATTTGCGAACGCCACGCCGACTGGACCGTTCTTCGGTCCGATTATCAGGTCAATGTGCGCCACCTCGTTCCCATCACCCACCAACGACTCACCGACCATTATCTCGCGCATCGAAGGCTCTCCTTTCCTCTCTGCCTGTTAAGGTTGCCGCCAAGAAAGATACCTACCAGTCCTCAAGCACCCATTTACTTAGTCCAAAAGGGGCATCGTGTCAACTGATTTCCTGCTCAGAGTACACATCTTCAATGAATTCTGGTTATGGCTAAGCTCCAAGGACAGAACACTTCGGAGAACGAACTCACAGGCCTCCAAGGTTCCGGGAGATCTCGACCTCCGTCACATTCTTTCCAGCCTTGCTGCTGATATTGACGTTGATCTGATCCTCGGGGCTTTTGGCGAACAGGATAAGGGTGTTCAGCAACTTCCCTGAATCGAGCGTAGAGATTTGCACGTTCCTGCCAGTCTTTTGACGATAAAACCTTACGACCTGATCGTAGGGCGCTTTGGCCCTAAAGTTCACCCGCAGCCATTGAGTCCCTTCCCCCTTTCCGGACTTGCGAACAATGCTGGAAGGAATCGCATTGGGGTGAATCGGGAGGCCGATGTCATCCAGGGCGAAGACTTGCGAGGCCAGAAGTGCCACGATGGGAGCCACAATGGCTATTCTCACAACGCTGCGGAGATCGGCGCGCATCAAGAACTCCTTATCGTCTCGTCTGTGAGGCAAGGACCGCTTCAAGACCCCCCCAGCACGCTGGAGGGATTCTTCGATCCGAGTGGAATGGAATCTTCTTATGTTCGCGCGCCTTGACTCCCCAGTAAGCTGGGGAGATCGCGTCGCTTTGCGGATTCAGGCTCCACAGCTTACTGTCTTCCCCAGGAGAAGTCAATATTGGGGTGAACTTGTGAACTTGTTCCCATGCAGGTCGGTAAGCCAACGAGCCGCTCCTTCGTACACGCTTGCGATGAGGGCTCGCTTGCGCTCGACTCGACCGTGCCCACCCGAGGATGCCGAAGTCCAGGCCGATCGAGAATACGGACGAGCACTTCAGGACAAGCACCCATCTGAAGGCATCACGCTACCCGGGAGTCTTCTTCTCTGGATAGATTCCCCAGCCCGAATCGGCGTACCAGGGTGGGAACGACCACCAAATTCAGGAGAGTCGAGGTGACGAGGCCGCCAAGGATCACCCATGCCAAGGGCCGCTGGAGCTCCTTCCCAGTCGGATCGCCCAAGAGGAGCGGGAGGAACCCAAGGGCTGCCACGGACGCAGTCATTATGATCGGGCTCACCCGATCCATCGATCCTTGTATTACCGCCTCCTCCAGGGTCTTCCCCTCCTCGCGGATGAGCCGCTGATAGTGGGTCACCAGGATAATCCCGTTACGCGCTGCGATCCCGAACAGGGCGATGAAGCCAACGAGGGAGGAGACCGTGAGGACGCGCCCGGTCAGTAAGGCGGCGCCCACCCCGCCGATCATGGCGAGCGGGAGGTTGACGAGGACCACGAGGGCGGCCTTCGCAGACCCGAATGCCTGGACGAGGAGGAGGCAGACGCCGCCAAAGGCCAAGAGGCCCAACCAAAGCAGGGTCTGCTGGCTGCGGAGCTGGCTCTCATACTGCCCGCCGTACTCGATGAAGTAACCGGGCGGGAGACTCACCCCGGCAGCGATCCGCTTCCTCGATTCCCGTAAGACGCTCGACAGGTCCCGGCCTACCACGTTGAACTGCACGACGATCCGGCGGGAGAGGTTCTCGCGGTTCACGAGATAGGGCCGATCTTCAAATGCCACGTCCGCCACCTGGCCCAATGGGATCTTCAGCCCGCCAGGGGTATCGATCAGCGCGTT
The DNA here is from genome assembly GCA_016200385.1 of Candidatus Methylomirabilota bacterium. GTDB lineage: Bacteria > Methylomirabilota > Methylomirabilia > Methylomirabilales > Methylomirabilaceae > Methylomirabilis. The sequence goes on along the minus strand of JACQEV010000225.1, from coordinate 5,296 downwards.
CTTGATGGCGTCCACGCTCCTCCTCGAATCGTCATCGAAGCGGACAAGGAGCGCGAAACTCTTTTGTCCTTCAAGGACATGCGACGCCACCGTGCCACTGAACGCCGCCTCGATAAACCGAGCGATCTCCTCGGCCTTCAGGCCGTACCGGGCAGCGGCCGGACGGTCGATCCGGATCACGAGCTGAGGCACGGCGACCTGCGGCTCCAGACGCAGATCGGCCACCCCATCGATCCCCTCCAGAATCCTCTTAACCTGTCGCCCCCTTTCCCGAAGCGCGCCTAGGTCCGGGCCGAAGATCTTGACCGCCACCTGGGCGCGGACCCCGGTGAGGACCTCGTCGATCCGCTCACCAACAAAGGCGCTCACCGCAGAGGTGAGGCCTGGGATCTCCCGCAGATCCTGACGGATAGCTCTGAGCAGCCCGGCAGGGGACCTCGCCCCGGGCCGCAACATGACGTAAAGCTCGCTGGAGTTTACCGGGAAGGCATCTTCGTCGAGCTCGGACCGCCCTGTCCACTGGCCCACGGACACCACCTCCGGATACTTGAAAAGCGTCCCCTGGACTTGGCGGCCCAGCCGCATCGACTCGGCCAACGAGGTGCCGGGTGGCGCATCCGTGCGAATCACCAAGTTCCCCTCGTTGAAGGTCGGTAGGAAGGCGCGGCCGAAGAACGGGAGCAGAGCCAGCGCCACAGCGAGAGCCCCGGCCGAAACCCCGACCACCCAGCCGGGATGCGTCAGGGTCCGCTCCAAGATCACTGCGTACCACGCCTTGATCCTGGCCACCACGGCCCCCTCACCTCCCGACCGCTCCTCAGCCCTGGAGAGCAGCAGGGAAGAGAGGACGGGGGTTTGGGTCAGCGCCACCAGCAACGACGACGAGATAGCCAGGATATATGCCAGACCCAGCGGGGCGAAGATCTTCCCCTCCGGCCCCGATAAGAAAAAGACCGGGAGGAAGAACAGAACGACGATGGCAGTGGCATACACGACCGAGGTCCGGATCTCGATCGACGCCCGTCGGACCACGGAGAGGGTCGGCTCAGGGTTCGGTCTCTGCCGGTTCTCCCGGAGCCGCCGAAAGATGTTCTCGACATCGATGATGGCGTCATCCACGACCTCCCCCAGGGCGATGGAGAGCCCACCTAAGGTCATGACGTTGATCCCGATGTCGAACGCGCGCAGCAGGATCAGAGTGAGGAAAAATGACATTGGCATTGACAGAAAGCTGATGATCGATGGCCTGAGGCTAAGAAAGAAGAAAAACAGAACCGCCAGGACAATGAGGCCGCCCTCCAGAAGGGCTTCGCGCAGGTTCTGGACGGCCGTTTCGATGAAGTTGGCCTGCCGGAAGACACTCCGGTGCATCTTAACCCCTGGAGGAAGCGACCGCTCAAGCTCGTTGAGGGCCTCCTCGACCCGGTAGGTCGTCGTCAGGGTATCGGCCCCGTAGAGCTTGAAGACAACCCCGAGCACGGCCGGCTTCACATTCAAGCTAGCGTCGCCGCGCTTGACCTCCGGACCCAGCCGGAGTTCCGCGACCTGCGCGAGGGTGACCGGGATCCCCTTGCGCGAGGCGATGACGGTGTTCCGCAGGTCCTCCAGCGAGCGGATGCGCCCCTGCCCGCTGACGACGTACTCTTGATCTGAAGCCAGCAGGAATCCTCCCGGGACGTTGATGTTCGACCGCTTCGCTGCCTCGACCACCTGCTGCAGGCTGATCTGCTGATCCCGGAGCTTCTGTGGGCTCACCAGGACCTGGTACTGCTTGACCCCACCGCCGATGGAGACAACGGAGGCCACGCCGGGGAGGGCCAGCAGCCGCCGCCTAACGTCCCACTCGGAGAAGGTCCGAAGCGCGAGATCGGTCTGAATATCGCCGCCAGCCTCCGATGTCAGGCCGTACATCACCAGCCTGGACAGAGAAGACATGACCGGAAGCACGACGGGCTCCTTCACTCCCAGGGGAAACCGTTCCCGCGCCAGGCGAAGCCGCTCGCTCACGAGCTGCCGCTCAAGGTAGATGTCGCTCCCCCACTCGAACACAACCGTGATGGCCGAGAGTCCGGTGCTCGAGGTGGAGCGAACCACCTTCACATTCGGCATCCCATTCAGGGCCGCCTCGAGGGGAATTGTCACCTGGGCCTCGACCTCTTCGGCTGAAAAGCCCGGTGCCTCGACTCGGATCTCCGCTTGGGGCGGGGCAAATTCCGGGAAGACATCGAGCGTGAGGTTCCGGGCGCTGATCGCGCCGGCAAGCGCAACGAGCAACGATGCCACGAGGACCAGCAGCCGATTGCGGAGCGACCATCCGATAAGTGCGTCAAACATCTCGGTCCCGTCAGTCGTCTATTGCGCCAACTCTAATCGATCTCGTCTTCCGACTCCCCACGTGAGGCTCCACCGGGCCGCTCTTCGGCCCCCTTCCGGTAGAGAGCCTCAAGCTGTCGCTTCCCGGTGGTCACCACTCGTTCACCCCGCGCGAGACCATGTTTCACCTCGGCATACCGGTCGTCCCGATGCCCGAGAGAGACCGGGCGGCGCTCGTACCCGTCTGAGGCGGCCACGAAGACCACCTCCTCTCCTCCCCCCCCGATGATGGCGGCGAGAGGGATCGCTAGGACCTTCGATTGGCGCCCGGTCACCACGGTCATCCGAGCGAACATATTCGGCCGAAGCGGAGCCTCGGGTGGATTTTCAATCTCCGCCAAAAACCGGATCGTCCGTTTTTCCGGATCGACAGCCGCCCCGATGTTCGTGATGCGTCCCTCGTACTTTCGATCTGGCAGGGCGGCGACTGTGATTCTCACGGGGAGGCCACGGCGAAGCAATCGCGCTTGAGATTCAAAGGCCTCGCCCTCCGCGAGGACGCGCCGCAAATCAGCAAGTCGAAAGAGGGTCTTCTCCGAGCTTACCGTTTCACCAAGGACGACGTTTCGCTCGACGATCACGCCCGCGATCGGAGCGCGGAGAACCAGCGAGGAAGTGGCCCTGGAAGTGCTCTTCATCTGATCGATCTCACCTTCAGCGATGCCGATAAGTCGCAGGCGGGCCCGCAATCCTTCCACCTCGCGGGCCGCCTGCCGCTGTTCCATCTCTTTCTTGAGAAGGTCCTTAAGGGCGATGGCCTTCCGGGCAGCAAGCTCCCTGGCAAGATCCCGATCGGCATCGGCCAGGCCAAGCCGATTCCACCCCTGGATCAGGTCGGTCTCGAGACGTTCTAGTTCAAGGCTATGGATCTCGACGAGCTTCTCGTCTTTCTCGACCGGGGAACCGGCAAGCCCCCAGGCACTGACGATCTTTCCCTCGATCCGTGGACTGATTGCCACCGTTCGATCGGGATGGCTCACGATCATCCCGTTAAACGTCATGACCTCTTCGATGGGGCGAAACTCGACAGGATCCTCCTGAAGCCCGATCTTCTCTCGAATCGAGAGAGGCAGTGTGATAGCTCGATCTTTATCGATTGCAACCATGCGTGAGGCAGGAGCTCGACCCATACTCTGGCCCCGGTCCCGCTTCGAGGCGGGCACGGCCTGCGGGCCCCAGAGCTTCAGCCTGGCCACGCCTACGCCAGCCAAAAACAGGCCGAGGGCCATAACAGCGAAGAGAGCATTTCGCCATCTCTTCATCTAACCACCTTCTTCATGCGCCGGGAGCGTCATCCCGGCACGAGGCGTTCAGAATATGTATACGAGGTTCGGATCTAAACGATGAGAGAAAGCAGGGTGGACTTGACGGGAAGTGGCGAGGCCACGTGCGGGTCATCAGATCGTGGAAGACTGAAGGGCTTCCGCGTGACCGGAAGGGTGCAAATCGGCAGCGAAAGGTGAGCCACCGCGTGGAATCCATCGGCAGCCTTAGGAATCTCCGAAACGATAACCACCGGGTGGAGGACCGAATGAATAGCATCTTCGCCGGCCTGTACCCTGACCTGGACGACGCTTTCATCAAAGGTGTCGGAGGTATCGGCGTCAAATGCATCAAGGGGGAGGTACACGAGCAAAAAGACCAGGAGGGCGAGACGCCAACATCTGCTTTTCGATCCGGTACCACCATCTTTCATGACCGATGAGACCCCCTCCACCTCAGACATCTACAGCAATTCGCGGCTCCTACGCCGCGACAATACCAATTTTTGCCGCCACTCGTCAACCCTTCTTTGGCCGAGAAGACGATTGACAGCGCGTAGCTGAGTATGCTACTCATCTGAGACACAAGAGACCCAATATGCGACGCTTCTGCCATCGACATCTTCCTCTGATTTTTTCTTTTTGCTTCATCGCCACCTCCTCGTATGTCCTCTTTGACTTGCTGGACATCGACGGATCGAACTTCAAGGAGCACGTTCAGGTCCTCGGCTTCGAAGCGGTGATGCCCGCCTGTGGCGCTGAGATCAGGCCTCCCTCGACGAACAATCCCGGGCCGTGGCCAGTGCTTTCTCGCGCTTTCTTGTTCACCGCGCGCCTTACTTCTTTCGCTCCCAGCCATCTCCTTCCTTCTATTTCCCGCTACCTCGCAATCCACACCCGCAAGGATACCCAGCGGGAGTCCACTTCCCTCGCACGTGGAAACGACCCCGCTAGACGATCGGTCTAGTGCCGTTCCAATTCTGTCTGCCTTAGGAGAAAATGACCTGTAGGCAGCTAGATCGGTCGTCGCGTAGTCCCACGACCCGCAAAAGAAAGGAGGTCGAGATGTTGCTATTCCGCCCCCTTGTGTGGGCGGCGGCACTCGCGTGTTTCGCGTTGCCGCTCCCCCCAGCCACCGCCGAGATCCGGAGCCTGAGATCTGAGGAGGCTGTGGAGCTGGCTCTCCAGCGCAACCCGATGCTTCGAGCTCAGGCCATCAGCATCACCTCAGCCGAGGCCAACGAGGTGACCGCCGCCCTCAGGCCAAACCCGAACTTTGTGAGTGCTTCTCAGGACTTCACGGCTGGATTGTCCCAGCTCTTCGAACGCGGCGGCAAGCGCCAGCGCCGGCTCGATACCGCAAGACTCTCAACCAACATCGCGACCAGCGACTACTCCGATGCCAGGCGAACCCTTGTATTCTCGGTGAGAAAGACGTTCGCGGACGCACTGCTGGCCAAGTCGAACCTGAAGCTGGCGCAGGAGAACCTGAAGAACTTCCAGGAGGTGGAAGAGCTCAATAGGATCCGGTTTGAGAAGGGCGACATTTCGGGGGCCGATTTCCTGAAAATCGAGCTACAGAAACTCCAGTTTCAGAGCGACGTGCAGGACGCAACTCTGGCGTTGAAAACGGCCCAGACAACCTTAAAGACACTCCTGGC
>JACQEV010000224.1 GCA_016200385.1 Candidatus Methylomirabilota bacterium | reverse complement strand
CACCGTTCCCCCGAAAGAGCCAGAGTTGATTGAGATGTGGGACACTCAGCTTTCGCAAAGGTGGACGACCCTGGAGCGCGCCTGGGGACGTGAGGCGAGGAGGAGCCGGAGGATGCGCATGATCTCCAAAGAGGTCCGGTTGTTATCACCCTTGTCTCGGGCCCCTTGTCGTGCTCGTGCTTGCAGAATATCGCCACCCGCATCGATCCGTTCCTGGGTGGGTCGTTGCGTCTCGTTTGCACGGTCCCTGACGCTACATCAGATCATGGAGGCTGTCAATGCGAAAATTTAGATACCGTGCGCCTTCGACCCCGCGCGAACGCTTGACTTTTTGACGAAAGGTGTTATAAATAAAGATGTTATAAACGAGGAGGCAGATTCGAAGAGCGTATGCGTCGGAGGAGTTGAGAATCTTTCGCGGGAGCGAAGTCCGATCGTACGGTTGTGCCCGTTCCTCGCGCGAACCTTTGTCCATCCTTACGGGTTCGGAATGCGCCGGGGCGCGGTAATTGCTGTCCCGGTCCCCAGGTTTATCATCGCCGCCAACGCCGAAGTGATCCCCCCGCAGCCTCCCCCACAACGTTTCCTAAAGGTGCCATCGCTCCCTATCAGTCTGAGGGGAGCAGGAGACAACCGGACCAATGCGGATCCGTAAGGCGGTCTTGCCTGCTGCAGGTTTGGGAACGCGGTTCCTTCCGGCAACGAAGGCACAGCCGAAGGAGATGCTCCCGATTGTGGACAAGCCTACCATCCAGTACGTGGTGGAGGAGGCGGTGGCATCCGGGATCGAGGACATCATTATCGTCACCGGCCGTGGGAAGAACGCCATCGAGGACCACTTCGATCGGTCACTGGAACTGGAGATTGCCCTAGAGCAGCAGGGCAAGGGCGAACAGTTACAGGAGATTCAACGAATCTCAGGGTTGACCTCCTTCTGCTACATCAGGCAGAAGGAGCCACTCGGTCTGGGGCACGCGATCCTGGTGGCGAAAACCCTCGTGGGAAACGAACCCTTTGCCGTCCTGCTGGGAGATGACATCATCGATTCGAAGGTGCCTTGTCTGAGGCAAATGATGTCGGTGTTTGACCGGCACCGATCACCCGTTATTGCCGTGCAGCAGGTTCCCAGGGAGGAGACCAGCAGCTACGGGATCATCGATCCCAAGTCAGTTGAGGACTCGGTCTATCAGATCCTGGATCTGGTGGAGAAGCCCTCCCCGGAGACCGCGCCCTCTGACCTAGCCATCATCGGGCGCTACATCCTGACGCCCGAGATTTTCGAGGCCCTCGAACACACCCTTCCGGATGAGCGGGGGGAGATCCAGCTTACCAACGGCCTGAAGCTGTTGCTGAGAAGACAAGCCCTCTACGGGTTGGCGTTTCATGGGCGCCGGTATGATGCCGGGAGCAAGCTCGGCTTTTTGAAGGCGACCGTGCAGTTTGCCTTGAACCGGCCGGACCTGGCGCCCGCGTTCCGTGCATACCTGAGAAGCCTCAATCTCGACGAAGCCTGAGCGACATGGGAATAGAACCGAAAGGAGAACCGAGAGCCGTGGCGGACGAGAAAGCGATCGAAGGCACAGAGCAGACGTCGGCGCCTGACGTGGGGCCCACCGAGGCCAAATCTGAGGAACAGGCGCGGAAGATTCCCGAAACGATCCCCCTCCTTCCGGTGCGAGACGTCGTGATCTACCCCTTCATGATCCTGCCTCTGTTCGTGGGACGGGAGAAATCGGTTCGAGCGGTGGACGAATCGCTCTCGCGCGACCGACTGATCCTGTTGGTGGCACAGCGGGATGCCGAGAAGGAGGATCCAGGCGTCGATGAGATCCATTCGGTTGGGACGGTGGCGATGATCATGCGGATGCTCAAGATGCCGGACGGGCGGGTGAAGGTGCTGGTTCAGGGTCTTTCCCGCGCCAGGGTCTTGGCGATCGAGCGGCGAGATCCCTACTTCGAGGCCAGGATCGCCGAGGTCCATGAGGCGGAGGTGGTCGTGTCGGCCATCGAGGTGGAGGCCTTGATCCGTTCGGTCAAGGAGCAGGTGAGCAAGAGCGTCAACCTCGGCAAGCAGATCCCACCGGATGTGGTGGTGATTGTCACCAATCTCGATCACCCCGGACGTCTGGCCGACCTCGTGGCCAGCCACCTGGATCTGAGGATCCAGCAGGCCCAGGAGGTGCTGGAGATCTTCGATCCAATTCAACGGTTGAAGAAGATCAGCGAGCTCCTGAGCAAGGAGATCGAGCTGCTGGAGGTTCAGCAGCGGATCCAGAGCCAGGCCCGGGAGGAGATGGATAAAACTCACCGGGAGTATTACCTCCGGGAGCAGATGAAGGCGATCCAGAAGGAGTTGGGTGAGTCCGACGACCGAAGCCAGGAGCTTCAGGAGTTGGAGCAAAAAATCAAGAAGGCGAAGATGCCGGCAGCGGTGGAAGCGGAGGCGAAGGCCCAGCTCGGACGGCTCAGCCGGATGCATCCCGACGCTGCCGAGGCCTCCGTGATCCGGACCTATCTCGACTGGCTCATCGAGCTGCCTTGGAGCCGACAGACGAAGGACAAGCTTTCCATCAAGCAGGCCTCCAAGATCCTCGAGGAGGATCACTACGATCTCGAAAAGGTGAAGGAGCGGATCCTGGAGTACCTGGCCGTCCGCAAGCTGAAGAAGAAGATGAAGGGCCCGATCCTCTGT
>JACQEV010000223.1 GCA_016200385.1 Candidatus Methylomirabilota bacterium | reverse complement strand
GCAACGGAAGGGCCCCACTGGGGGATGGGTGGAGTGAGGACGGATGGGGCTGCCGAAGGACAGGACCCGCGCCTTTGCAACAAGATTAAAGACATTTGTATTAGAAGCAGCTCATCGACGCATCCGGCTCTGCCAGGCCCTTTACACTCGTCGGACCGGGTGGCCTTGGCAACTGTGAATATTTGTATTGACATGTCGGGGAAGGTTTTTTACTCTCACGGGGCAGGGAAAGTCGCGGTGCGTGGGCTTGAAGCGTAAGCGTGCCAGCTAAAGATTTGTTACCCATCGTTCAAGGAGATTGATGGAACAAGACCTCTCACCTCGCTTGAAGATTTTGGTTGTCGATGACCAGGAGGCCAACATCAGATTGGTTGAGGCCATCCTGGCTCCCCAGGGATACGAGGTGATTCCCGCCTCTGATGCCGAACGCGCCTTGGAACAGGTGGCAGCCGGCCCTCCTGATCTGATCCTTCTTGATGTCATGATGCCAGGTATGGACGGGTATGAGGTCTGCGCCAGGCTCAAGCAGAACGAGCGAACCAGGCTGATTCCTGTGATTGTGTTGACCTCTCTCAGCGACCTGGAAGACAGGATCCGTGGGATCGAGGCCGGTGCAGACGACTTTTTGAGCAAGCCTTTCCACCAGGCGGAATTGAGCGCCAGGGTGAGGTCCCTTCTGAAGCTCAAGCAGTTTACCGATGAGCTGGAGCATGCCGAGGATGTCCTGTGCACATTGGGCCTCAGCGTCGAGGCAAAGGATCCCTACACCGAGGGTCACTGTGAGCGCCTCGCTCTGTACTCGGTGGCGATGGGGCGGAGCTTGGGCCTTGGACCAGAGCAACTGAAGGCCCTGCAGCGAGGTGGCTACCTGCACGACCTGGGTAAGATCGCCATTCCGGAATCGATCATCAATAAGAAAACGGCGTTGAGCGAAGAAGAGTGGCAGATCATGCGCGAACACCCGGTGATCGGGGAACGAATTTGTAAGCCGCTCAAGTCGCTCAGGCTGGTCCTCCCCATTATTCGCAATCACCATGAGCGGTGGGACGGCACCGGGTATCCGGATGCCTTGAAAGGAGAAGAGATCCCCCTGACCGCCAGGATCATCCAGATGGTTGATATCTACGATGCCCTCATCACGGCCAGGCCGTATAAGCCGGCACTCAAGAGAGAGCAGGCATTTTCGATCATGAGGCAGGAGGCTGAGAAGGGTTGGCGCGACCCCGAGGTAGTGGAACAGTTCATTACCTTGATGGAGTCCGGCGCCCCGCTGGTGGGTTTAGAGAAAGGGAAGCCGGGCTGGCTGGCGAATAGGACATCTTCCCGCCTGACGTAGGGCTGTTCCTCCTTGCAATTTCCCTCAAAATACTCTAACTTTATTAGGCACGCGTACGCATCAATCGGCCATATCTGGGCCGCTGTGGTGAACCTTCTAGTGGGGGCGGAACCCTTCACCCAATGATGATCTGTCTACCGTATCTGCACGTGGTGTCAGCGCTCATATATTTAGGAGGCATGATCTTCATCGCGGGTCTGCTGATCCCGTCAGCGCGCCGGCTTCTCGAAGCCCAGAAGATTCTTCAGGCGCTCGGTCAAGTGGTCAGGCTTGTTCATCCCGTCCTGTTGGCCTCCCTTGGTCTCCTGATCATGACGGGTGCGGCGATGTTGACCGATCTGAAAGGGGCGCTCGGGAATCGGTATTTCACACAGCTCTTCGCGACCCTTGGACCGAAGCTCTTTGTCGTGTTCATTCTCGCCCTTCTGAACAGCTATCAGTTCTTTGGCCTGGGGCTGCCGCTAGTCCGATCGATGGCCGAGGGAGTTGAAGGATCGGTCACGTTACCCCCTGAGCGGATGGCGGCGATGCTGACGCTGATGGGCCGGCTGCAGGCTTGCGCTTGGACCGCAGTAGCCCTGGGCGGCGCGGCGGGCGCGCTGGGCTTGGCCATGAGGCATGGATGGTGAGGGTGGAGAATGCCGGCACCCGCCCTGGCCCCCCGCCAGCCATCGAGGCCAGGCGGCTGGTCAAGTGGTACGGCAGCCAGCCGGCCCTTCGGGGGATCGACCTCGTCGTGGCTCCGGGGGAGGTCCTGGCCCTCTTCGGCCCTAACGGGGCGGGGAAGACCACGCTGCTCCGGATCCTGGCCGGCCGCGCGCGACCGACCAGCGGAGCGGTGCAGATTGCCGGGCACTCGCTTGACCGGGACAGCGACGGAGTGCGGCGAGCCATCGGGGTCCTCGCCCACGGACACCAACTGTATGAGGCGTTGACGGCCAGGGAGAACCTCCTCTTCGCCGCCGCTATGCTGGGGCTGGATCACCCCCGTGAGCACGTCTCGGAGGTGTTGGCCAGAGTCGGGCTGGAGGCGGCCTCGGAGGCCAGGGTTCGGACCTTCTCCAGCGGCATGAAGCGTCGCCTCGCCCTGGCGAAGGTCATGCTGCGCGAGCCCAAGGTGATCCTGCTGGATGAGCCGTACGCCAGCCTGGACCTGCAGGCCACGAAGCTGTTGGAGGAGTTCATCTTGGCGAAGAAGATCGGAGGGGCCGCCACGATTCTGGCCACGCATAATCTCACGATGGGCTTCGGTGTGGCGGATCGTCTCGCCATCCTGCGACAGGGGCGTCTGGTGTTTGAAGGTCGTCGAGAGGAGACGAGTGTGGAGGCGTTTCGCTCCCTCTTCGCGCTCCATGGGGAGCTGGGGGCAGTCGAATGATCTTTATCGGGCGCGTCATGGCGGTCGCGCGGAAGGATCTGCTCGCCGAATGGCGGAATCGGGAAAGCTTCACCGCCATGTTTTATTTTGCCTTCCTGGTCCTGTTCCTCTTCAACTTTGCGCTCGGCGCCGATCAGGCTCTGATCCGTGGAGCCTCCTCCGGCCTCCTGTGGCTGGCCTTTACGTTCACCAGCGTGCTCGGGCTCGGCCGATCGGTTCAGGGGGAGATGGAGAACGACTGTCTCGAGGGATTGCTCCTCTATCCGATCCAGCGGGAAGCCATTTATCTGGGGAAGCTTCTGGGCAACTTCAGCGTGATCCTCGTGGTGGAGCTGGTGATCCTCCCCCTCTTTGCCATCCTGTACAATATGGATCTCTGGTCGCAAATCCCCAAACTCCTGCTGATCGCTGTGCCGGGAACGCTCGGCTTCGCCGCAGCAGGGACCCTCTTGTCTTCCATGACAGCTGGTCTTCGGGCGCGGGAGGCGATGCTGCCGTTCCTCCTGTTTCCTTTGACAATCCCCCTGATCTTGTCCGCGGTGAAGGGAACAGAAGTCGTTTTGCGCGGCGAGCCGTTCGAACTCGCGATGCCCTGGGTGAAGCTGATCGCGGCGTTCGATGTCGTGTTTCTCGTGACCTCGTTGCTGACGTTCGAGTATCTGGTCGAAGAGTAAGGACATGATCGGGCGTGGTGCGGAACGGGTGTTCGGTCTCCTCGCGGCCTTCGGCCTGCTGACCGGCCTCTATATGGGATTTTTCTATGCGCCTCCCGATGCGGTGCAGGGGGAGGTGCAGCGGATCATGTACCTGCATGTTCCGCTGATCCTGGTCAGCTACCTCGCGTTTTTTGTGGTATTCGTCATGAGCATCCTGTACCTGATGCGCCGCCAAGAGCGGCACGATGCGATCGCCCACTCATCCGCCGAGATCGGCGTCCTGTTCACCGCCCTGGCGATCGCGGCCGGCTCGATCTGGGGGCGGCCCACGTGGGGGACCTGGTGGACGTGGGATGCGCGGCTGACCACGACCACCATCCTCTTGCTGATCTTCATCGGCTATTTGATGCTTCGGACGCTGGTGGACGACCCCTCCCGAGGCGCGACCTTCAGCGCGGTTCTTGGGATCTTCGGTTTCCTCGACATCCCGATCATCCACATGTCGGTCGTCTGGTGGCGCACGTTGCACCAGCCGCCGTCGGTCCTCAGGCCCGGGCCATCTACCGTTGCCCCGGACATGCAGGTGGCGCTGTATACCAACCTGGCCGCCTTCGTGCTGTTGTACGGTTATGTTCTCGTCAAGCGGCTTCGGCTGGAGGAAGCGAGGTGCGAGCTGAACCGCCTGAGGATGGAGGGGGTGG
>JACQEV010000227.1 GCA_016200385.1 Candidatus Methylomirabilota bacterium | reverse complement strand
ATCGCTGTGGTTCCAAGATGAAGCGCCACCGCGGGATCCCTGAGGCGGCTTCCATGAGGCAGGCAGCGTCGAGCAACGCGCTCTCCACGCCGGCCCGCAGCAGCCGCTCAACCAGACGCCGGTACGTATACCCGTCACTGCCGGATCCAGAACAGGTGGCGGGCACCGAATCCGTAAGTACGGACGGGGACTCGTCGGCACCCCGCACTTCCTTCGAGGTCATGAATCCCATTTTCACATCAAGGCTCTCAATCGTTCAGACTGATCGTGCGCCGCGAGCGAGCTAATCAGCTCCTCCAGATCCCCTTCCAAGATTCGCGGGAGGCTATGAAGCGTGAGACCGATCCGATGGTCAGTGACCCGACCCTGGGGGAAATTATACGTGCGTATCCGCTCACTCCGATCCCCCGTCCCGACCTGCTGACGTCGCGCCTGGGAAATCTCCGCCTCCTTCTCCGCCCTGGCCAGCTCGAGCAACCGGGCCCGCAAGACCTTTATTGCTTTGGCCCGGTTCTTGTGCTGCGACTTCTCGTCCTGGCAGCTGACCACCATCCCGGTCGACAGGTGCGTGATCCGGACAGCCGAATCAGTGGTGTTGACAGACTGCCCCCCGGGACCGGTGGAGCGGAAGACATCGATCCGAAGATCTTTGGGGTCAATTTGTACCTCCACCTCCTCCGCCTCAGGCAGAACCGCCACGGTGACGGTGGAGGTGTGAATCCGTCCACTCGATTCCGTGACAGGCACCCTTTGCACCCGATGGACGCCGCTCTCGAACTTGAGGCGGCTGTAGGCCCCGCGCCCCTCGATGCCAAGGATCGCCTCCTTCACGCCACCGACACCAGTTTGATGTGAAGAGAGGACCTCCACCTTCCAGCCCCGGGACTCAGCGAATCGGCTGTACATCCTGGCCAGCTCCGCCGCGAACAGCGCGGCTTCGTCGCCTCCAGCTCCGGCACGAATCTCCAAGATGATGTCTTTCTCGTCGGCAGGATCGCGCGGAAGCAACAGAACCTTCAACTCCTCTTCCAGCTTCTCCCGCTTGACGGCCAGATCCTGCAGCTCCGTCTCCGCGAGCTCACGCATGTCATCCTCGGCTCCGCTGCCGAGCAGCGTCTTCGCCTCCTCTGTATCGGCAAGGAGCTTACGATACCGCCGGTATGCCTCCACGAGCGGTTCCAGATCCGCATGTGCCCTGGCCAGCCGCTGGAAGCGAGGTTGATCCCCGATGACAACGGGATCACCCATCTGCTGGACGATCTCTTGAAATCGCTCCTCGACGGCCTTCAGGCGCTCTACCAGCTCGGGCATCGAGATCACCCTCTCACACGGAACGGCACCGCGATTATGGGGCTGCCTCCTCCGGAACCACTGTCGGCGCATCAGCAGAGGCGGCCTCAGCAGCCAGTTCGGCCTCCTTCGGCTTCCTGCGATACTTCCTCCGGAACCGATCGACCCGCCCCTCAGTGTCGATCAGCTTCTGGCGGCCGGTGAACAGCGGGTGGCATTTTGAGCAGATCTCCACTCGTAGACCAGGCACGGTGGAGCGGGTGTGGACCACCTCACCGCAGGCGCACGTGACCGTAGTGGGTTGATAGTTGGGGTGGATACCGGGTTTCATAATCCTCCCTCCCTGGAACCTTCTGATTGTTCAGTACGCTAGACGCGTCGTCATTATACGTCCAAAGGCTGAGCCCGCTCAATGCAAAACAGCCCGTCCTCTCGGCGGGCTGTTGGGTGGCGTCTGTTCGGGGGACATACCTCAAGAATTCATGGCCCTCAAGAACTCCTCGTTGCTCTTGGCTTCCTTCAACTTCTCAAGAAGGAGTTCCATTGCCTCCACCACACCCATGGTCTGGAGGACCTTGCGGAGGACCCACATCCGGTTGAGCTCCTCTTGCGTCAGCAGGAGTTCCTCTTTGCGCGTGCCTGACCGGAAGATATCGATGGCAGGGAAGACCCGCTTGTCCACCAACCTTCGATCCAGGACGAGTTCGCAGTTGCCAGTACCCTTGAACTCCTCAAAGATCACATCGTCAATCCGGCTGCCCGTGTCAATGAGGGCCGTGGCCATGATCGTGAGGCTTCCACCCTCTTCGATGTTCCGCGCGGCTCCGAAGAACCGTTTTGGGCGCTGCAGCGCGTTGCTGTCCACGCCGCCAGAGAGGACCTTGCCGCTCGGCGGGACAATCGTGTTGTACGCCCGCCCCAACCGCGTGATGGAGTCCAGCAGGATCACCACATCCCGCTTATGCTCCACCAACCGCTTGGCCTTTTCGATCACCATTTCGGCCACCTGCACGTGGCGCGTGGCCGGTTCGTCGAAGGTCGAGCTCACCACCTCAGCCTTCACGGAGCGCTGGAAATCGGTCACCTCCTCCGGTCGCTCGTCGATCAGGAGCACGATCAAGATCACCTCGGGATGGTTCTTGGTGATACTGTTCGCGATCTTCTGGAGGAGAATGGTTTTCCCCGTCCTCGGCGGGGCGACAATCAGGGTCTCCAGCCGAATCCGCTGATTCGGGAAAAGAGGGGTCAGATTATCGAAGAGGACTTTCTCCTTGATCAGCTCCGGGTTTTCAAAGTTGACGGCCTCGACCTTGAGGAGGGCGAAGTAGCGTTCCCCTTCCTTGGGGGGTCGGACCTGCCCCGACACCGTATCGCCGGTCCTGAGATCGAAACGTCGGATCTGCGATGGCGACACGTAGATGTCGTCCGGCCCCGGCAAGTAGTTGTAGTCCGGCGCCCGCAGGAATCCGAATCCGTCGGGGAGGACCTCCAGCACTCCTTCTGCGAAGATCAGCCCGCTTTTCTCCGTTTGTGCCTCAAGGATCTTGAAGATGAGTTCCTGCTTGCGGAGACCACTGGCGCCCACCACATTCAGGCTCCTGGCAATGGAAGTCAGCTCAGAGATGGTCTTTTCCTTCAGCTCGACGATGTTCATCGATCCCCCCTTGGGAAGGGCCGCGACCGTCTCCTTCGCTTCTGATGCAGTAGTGGTTCGCCTGGTCGGTTCAGACGCTGGTGAGGCCATCTACGCGCACTCCTACTCCTTAATGATGTTGTTAATGATGATCCTGTTTCGCGATTTCGATCTGGTACCCGCCCTTACCTGTGACCGATCACCGAGTGGCGCACATCGATGTGGCGGCCCGGTCACCAAGTAAAGGAGCCCTGCCGGAGGCGTGGGAAACAACGGTCTGAATCGGAGAGCAAGATAGGTCAGATCTCAGGCAGCGTCATGCTCGACGGTCCGTCAAATCCACGGGAATGCCTCACGAGCCCAGACGCTCAATAGAAGTTGAATCCTCAGCGAGATTTTCGATTTTAGTCTAGAGAGCCCCTTGCCCTTTGTCAAGCCTTTTTTCAACGCCTCAGAGTGCGAAGGTTCCGGCTTCCGATGTCTCTGAACCCTGAACTATGAACTCTGAATGCGCAGTTGCTCCCACACAGCCCTCACCTGGCGCTCCGTCTCATTAAGCGATCCTCCATTCTCGATGACGAACTTCGCATGGCGACGCTTCTCCTCCGGCGGCATCTGCGACCTGATGCGCTGCATCGCCTCCTCCCGGCTCAGGCCCATGCGGGCAATCAGCCGCTCGAGCTGGACGGCTTCGCTGGCCTCGACGAGGACCATCCTATCAAAGCGGGCATGCCTTCCGCTCTCAATGAGCAGCGCAGCGTCCAGGAGACAGACGGCCGCCCCGGAGGCGCGCGCCTGCTGGATCCGGCGCTCGCACTCCTCGACGATGGCGGGATGGAGGATCTCCTGCAGCCGGGCACGGGCCTTGTGGTCCGAGAAGACGATGGCGCCCAGCCGTCGGCGGTCGATCCGTCCATCTTCTCCCACAATCTGCCGGCCGAATGCCGACACGATCGCCCGAAAGAGCGGCTGCCCTGGCGCCTGCAGCTCGTGAGCGACACGATCCGCATCGATGACGACGGCGCCCAGCCGCTCGAACATGGCGGCGACTGTGCTCTTGCCAGAACAGATGCCACCCGTAAGGCCCACTACCAACATACATCCGGCTCCCGCTTACGATCCGTGAGCCTCGGCCCAATTCGACCCCACGCCGAGATCTACCTTCAGGGGAACGCGCAGCGATGTTGCCCGCTCCATCTCTCCCGCAGCCACCCCCCGCGCCACCTCCAACTCCGCCTCAGGGACCTCGAACAAGAGCTCGTCGTGGATCTGAAGGACCAACCTGGTGCCCAGGCCTTCCCGCTTCAGGCGCCGGAAAATCGCGATCATCGCCACCTTGATAAGGTCGGCAGCCGACCCCTGAATCGGGGTGTTCACCGCCAACCGCTCTCCCAGTTGCCGGACCGCTTGGTTCCCGCTCTGCAGCTCCGGAATAGCCCGGCGGCGTCCCCAGAGCGTGGACACGAAGCCGCGCTCCTTCGCCTCCTGCACCGTTCGGTCGATAAATGCCTTGACCCCCCGATAGATCTGAAAGTAGCGTTCGATGTAGAGAGCCGCTTCTTCCTGAGAAATCCCGAGGTCCGCGGCCAGACCATACGGGCTCATTCCATAGATGATGCCGAAGTTGATCGCTTTCGCCCGCCGCCGCATCTCGGCCGTCACCGCCTCGGGCCCCACGGCGAACACCTCGGCCGCGGTGTTGCGGTGGACGTCGGCATCGGCCGCGAAGTCGGCGATCAATGCCTGATCCTCGGAAAGGTGCGCCAACACCCGCAGCTCGATCTGGGAGTAATCTGCCGAGAGGAGCCAATGCCCCCTCTCGGCGACGAAGGCCCGCCGGATCCGTCGCCCCAACTCGCTTCGCACCGGGATGTTCTGGAGGTTCGGCTCGCTGGAACTCAGGCGTCCCGTGGCCGCCACCGTCTGATTGAACGACGTGTGGACTCGGCCGGTCTGCTGATCGGCGAGCTGCGGGAGGACATCGACGTAGGTCGATTTGAGCTTTGCGAGGCTGCGATAATTCAGGACTTCTGCAGGTAGCTCATGGGTCCTGGCCAACTGCTGGAGCACTTCCATATCGGTGGAATAGCCGGTCTTGGTCCGCTTCAGTGGCTTGAGCTGAAGTCGCTGAAACAACACATCGGCCAACTGTTTGGGAGAATTGATGTTGAAACGCTCACCGGCCAGGGCGAAGATCCGGGATTCGAGCTGGCCGAGCTGCATCTGAAGCTCCTTCCCCAACTCGCGGAGCTGATCGCCATCAACCTTGAACCCGACCATCTCCATCGAGGCCAGGACCTCGATCAAGGGCATCTCGATCGTCTCAAATAGCGGAACGAGCCCAGACGCTTGAAGCTTTGGAAGCATGACCTCCTTCAGTTGGCACGCCAAATGAGCCTCTTCGGCCGCTCGCCGCATCACCTCCTCCGAGCTCTCAGTCATTCCCTCGGCTGATGATCCCGCCTCCGGCTTGACGGCCAACTGCTCAAGCGCCACTGCCTGAAGGGAGTGATCTGACCGGTTAGGGTTCAGGAGATAGGAGGCCACCATGGTGTCAAAGGCGAGTCCTCCCATGACGATGCCCTCGTCCCGAAGGGTGGTCACAGCCCGCTTCAGGTCATGGCCGATCTTCCCTGGTCTTTCGCCTGCCAAGACGGGACGCAGGCGCTGGAGCCCCGTGTGGGCCGTCGGGCCAGCGAATAGGCAGGCCGCGACGCCCGGCCCAACATAGCAGGCAAGGCCTCGCAGTCGCCCTCCGGCGCGATCACCGCCCCCCACCACGACGGCGATGGCTACCTCGTTGGATGCCAAGAGGTTCCTGACGGCCTCATCCACTTCATCGGCCTCCTCTTTGCGATCAAGGGCGACCACGTGTAGCGACCCGGACGAGGCCCGAGGGGTGAAGGCACGCTGGAG
>JACQEV010000226.1 GCA_016200385.1 Candidatus Methylomirabilota bacterium | reverse complement strand
GATTTATGGTGAAAGCCTGTCATCCTGAGCAAAGCGAAGGATCTGATCCTGCTTAGGGTAGACTCCGTGAAGAATCTCATGACAAGCTCCGTAAAGGATCTCAGATCGCCTAGAGATCCTTCGCTGGAGCCTGCCCAGAGCCGTCTTTGAGATTCTTCGGCTCCGCCTCAGAATGACACCACTCATTCAACGGATTTCTGAGACACCATACTAATCATCCTTAAGTACAATCTCGTAATTAGATCATAACTACGCTGATCATAACGGTTTCTTGTATACGTTCTTTTTCACAAACTCGATTGTCTCGCCCGTCGTCGCCCCCGGAGTGAAGATTGCCGCGATCCCGGCTGCCTTCAGCTTGGCGATGTCTTCGTCAGGGATCGTGCCGCCGCCGAACACGATGATGTCATTCACGCCACGCTCCTTGAGCAGCTCCATCACTCTCGGGAACAGGTGCATATGCGCCCCGGAGAGACATGACAGGCCGATCGCATCCACATCCTCCTGGATGGCAGCGCTGACGATCATCTCCGGCGTCTGCCGAAGCCCGGTGTAAATCACCTCCATTCCGGCATCGCGGAATGCCCTTGCGATGACCTTGGCGCCCCGATCGTGCCCGTCAAGGCCCGGCTTGGCAATTAAAACACGGATCTTTCGCTCACCCTCAGCTCCCATTTTCACGCTCCTGCAATGCTGTCCCGAAAACTCCTCCTCCCCTTTGTAAGGGGAGGCTGGGTGGGGCAGATCTGGTGATATTCTACCTCCCCTGACCCCTCCTCACAAAGGAGGGGAACTAGATGATCGATGGCTCGGTGTACTCGCCCCACACCTCGCGGAAGACGCCCATAATCTCACCAAGGGTCGCATAGGCCCGGACCGCGTCGAGAATCTTCGGCATCAGGAGGTCTTTCCCCCACGGGTCTTTTCCGGCGGCGCCCTGACGGAGGGCGTCGAGTGATCGCATCAGCGCATCCTTGTCCCGCGAGCGGCGAAGGTGTTGCAGCCGATCGATTTGCTCCGCCTCAGCCTCGCGGTTGATATACAGGAGGGGGATCGGGGGCTCCTCGTCGGTGGTGAATCGATTCACGCCGACGATGATTTTTTCTTCCCGTTCGATCGCTTGTTGATAAGCGTAAGCGGCATCAGCGATCTCACGCTGCGGGAACCCTCTTTCGATGGCGCGAATCATCCCACCAAGATCATCCAGTTTCCTGAAGTACTCCCAGGCCCCCTCCTCCATCTGGTTTGTCAACTTCTCCACATAGTAGGAGCCGGCAAGCGGATCGACCGTGTTGGTGACCCCGCTCTCGTGCGCGATGATCTGCTGTGTCCGTAGCGCGATGGTGGCCGCCTCCTCCGTCGGTAGGGCCATCGCCTCGTCCATCGCGTTGGTATGCAGCGATTGGGTTCCACCCAGGACGCCTGCCAGCGCCTGGATCGCTACCCGCGCGATATTGTTGTGCGGCTGCTGAGCGGTCAGGGAACAGCCGGCGGTCTGTGCATGGGTCCTGAGCAGCCATGAGCGCGGATCCTTCGCCCCGAACTTCTCTCGCATGAGCCGGGCCCAGAGCCGCCGCGCCGCTCGGAACTTGGCCACCTCTTCGAACAGGTCGTTATGGCAATCGAAGAAGAACGACAGGCGCGGCGCGAAGGCGTCAACGTCCAAGCCCGCCCTGATCGCCTCCTCGACATAGACCATTCCATCGGCCAAGGTGAAGGCCAGCTCCTGCAATGCCGTGGAGCCGGCCTCACGGATATGGTAGCCACTGATGCTGATGGTGTTCCACCGAGGCAGGTGGTGCGCGCCGAACAGCACCGTGTCGGTCACCAGCCGCACCGACGGCTCGATCGGATAGATGTATTCCTTCTGCGCGATGTACTCCTTCAGGATATCGTTCTGGATGGTGCCGCCGATGCAGTGATACGGCACGCCTTGCTTCTCGCAGACGGCAACGTACATCGCCCAGAGCACAGACGCTGGTGAGGTGATCGTCATCGAGGTTGTCACTTCGCCCAGCGGTATTCCGTCGAAGAGGACCTCCATATCAGCAAGGGAGTCGATCGCCACCCCGCACTTGCCGACCTCCCCGGCCGAAAACGGGTGGTCGGAATCGTACCCCATCAGGGTTGGCAGATCGAAGGCGGTGGAAAGCCCCATCTGTCCCTGCTCGAGCAGATATTTGAAACGACGATTGGTTTCGAGGGCGGTGCCAAACCCGGCGAACATCCGCATGGTCCAGAGCTTGCCGCGGTACATCGTCGGGTGGAGTCCCCTGGTATATGGGTACTCGCCGGGAAATCCAAGCTCTTTCATGAAGTCCCATCCCGGCAGGTCCGCTGGGGTGTAGAGGCGCTCAATCGGGGTCATGGAGACCGAGGTGAAGCGCTCTGTCCGCTCGGGGTTTTTCTTGAGGGTGGGCTTCAGGGTTTCGGCCTCCCACCGCTCCTTCTCCTGCTCGATTCGCTTGAGATCCTTCTTCTCGGACATTTCAGTCCACCTGTTCGCTCAAGGTCAGCTACCCAACCTTGGCCGTCATCTGCTCGATCATCTTCTCGGCCCAGGCGATGTTCTTTCGATGGGTGTCGAGCATCTCGCTGAAGAAATCCCGCATCGCATGATCGGTCAGCGTGGGCAGCAGTGCTTCGATCTTCCTGAGCACCCACCCCTGACCCCGGTTGAGGAACCTGAGCCGCTCGACGATCCCATCGATCGCCAAGAGCTTGTCGGCAAAGTCACCCACCTTCTCCGATGGAACCGCACCAAGTCGCTTCAGGGTAGCGTGCAGTCCCGCGACATAGCGCGCTTCATCCCCCTTTGCCTTCTTCAGCCCCTCTTTGAGTTCGCCGTCCGGCAACGACTTTAGCATGCCGCTCACGGCCCTGACGCCGGACCGCTCGGCCTCCAGTAGACGGTTCAGCAGATCGATCAACGCTGTGTTCTCCATCACCATCATTCAGCCCTCTGTATACTCTGCGCCAACACCTCCGCCAGGTCAAGCGACTTCGTCCTGTCACTCGCCTCTTTCACCTTGATCGCGTCCTCGAACATGATCAGGCAGAAGGGACAGGCGCTTGCCAGCACCTGCGGCTGGAGTGCCAGCGCCTCTTCGGTCCGCTCCCAGCTCACCCGCTTCCCGATCTTCTCCTCAAACCACATCAATCCGCCACCCGCCCCACAGCAGAATCCGCGCTCCCTGCACCGACCCATCTCCTTCACCTGCAAACCCGGGATAGAGCCGAGGACATCCCGGGGCGCATCATACACGCCGTTGTGTCGCCCGAGATAGCAGGGGTCGTGGAAGGATGCAACGCTATCCATTCGTCGCTGCGGGCGGAGGCGCCCCTGCCCCACCAGTTCGGCGAGCATCTCCGTATGATGAACGACCTCGTAGCTCCCGCCCATCCTGGGGTACTCATTCTTGATGGTGTTGAAACAGTGCGGGCAGGAGGTGACGATCTTCTTGATCCCGTATCGATTGAGGGTGGTGATATTCTCCTGCGCAAGCGTCTGGAAAAGGTATTCGTTTCCGATCCGGCGGGCCGGGTCCCCCGTGCACCGCTCCTCCTCGCCCAGGATGGAGAAGTTTACCCCGGCGCGTTGCAACAGTGTGGCGAGGGAAGCGGCCACCTTCTGGTTTCGCTCGTCGAAGGCGGCGGCGCAGCCGACCCAGTAGAGGATCTCCGGCCGGCCGTTGGTGGCCACTTCCTTGACACCAAGCCCTTTCGCCCAGTCGGTCCTGGTGGCTCCTGTCCCGCGGAACGGGTGTCCCCGCTCTTCCAGGCTCCTTAAGGCTTGCTGCATGGTCTCCGGGAAGTCGGCCTCTTCCATCACCAAGTGGCGGCGCATCTCGACGATTTTCGGGATCGGTTCAATGAATACCGGACATTCCTGATGACAGGCGCCGCAGGTCGTGCAGGACCACAGGACGTCGTGGGAGATCACCTCGCCCACCATCTTTCTGCGATCTCCGCCTTCAGCAACCAGGCGCAGGTGGTCTCGCAGGTCGATGATCACGCCCTTCGGGGTGAGGGGCTTGCCGGTCATCCAGGCGGGGCAGGCCTGCTGGCACCGGCCACACTCGGTGCACGCTTCCAGATCGAGGAGATGTTTCCAGGTGTACTGGTCGATCGTTGAGGCGCCGAACCGCTCTGCGTGCTCCAGATCGAGCGGCTCAAGGACCCCGGAGCGCTGGCGGTTTCTCAGCAAAATATTGACCGGGGCAGCCAGCATGTGCAGGCTGATGCTGTACGGAAGATAGGCGATAAACGCGAATGCGATGATCGCGTGGAACCACCAGAGGAGGCGATGAAGGATCGCCTGCTGAGGTGGGGCAAGGCCAAGAACAGGCAGCGACGCCAGCCATCCCCCGGGGGACCAGCGTCCCCAGGGATCAGCCGTGGCCGCGATCCGGAGCCCTTCGATCACAAACCCGGTGATCAAAATGATAAGAAACAGGGTGAGAAGAATGCCATAGCTGTCGGCGAGGCGAGGCGTGAGCAGGCGATCTGGCTTCGCTCCATATCGCCTCGCCAACGCGATCCCCACGCCCACGATGGCAGCCAGACCGAAGAGGTCGACCGTGAGCGACATAAAGTACAGGTAGAAGTGGCCGTACAGGATGGGGACACCGAAGTAATCCTGCAGGGCAACCAGGCAGGTGGCAATGAGGAGAATGGCGAACCCCCAGGACATCGAGAGGTGTAACAGGCCCGAGATCGCGTCGCGGGCAATCCGCCGCTGTAAGACCGCATGTTCGACGAACCCTTTCAGCCGATCCCAAAAGTGATCCCACACCGCGGCTGGCTGCCCCATGAACAGCAGGCGGAGATTCCGGTAGATGCCGTACAAGAAGACGACGAGGAAAGGGAAGAACAGGAGGTAGAGAAACAGGTGGCCGGGGATGTTCCAGTATATTTCGCGCATCGGGGTCATAGCTGGTTCATTGCCTGGTCAATTCCTTACAACATTCGATGAGCTTGGTCGCCACCGCCTTCCAGTCACCAACGACGCCGAGCTGGGCGACCTTAAAGATAGGTGCTTCCGGGTCGGTGTTCACAGCGACGATATGTTTCGCGCCCGAAATTCCGGCAACGTGCTGGGTCGCGCCGGAGATCCCGAAGGCCAGATACAGCTCGGGACTGACACTCTTGCCGGTCTGCCCCACTTGCCAGGACGGCGGGACCCATCCGGCATCGGTGGCTGCGCGGGAGGCGCCGACCGCCCCTCTGAGAACCTGGGAAAGCTCTTCCAGAACCTTGAACCCCTCCGGACCACGCAGGCCGCGGCCGCCGCTGACGACGATCTTCGCATCCTCGAGCTTGACGCTGGCCACCTCCTCCTGAACCTTGTCGAGCAGGTGTGTCTTGAGCTGCGACGCCTCCAAGACGACATCGACTCTGATCTCTTCGCCGGTGCGGCCCTGTTCCTTCGTGGCCGGATCCAGCGCGCGGACCTTGACGGTTGCGACCACCGGGCTGAGGTGTGGCTGCACGACGGCCATCGCTTTGCCTCCGTAGGTCTGACGTGTGAACAGAAGCCGACCCGATCCGGTGTCGAGGTCAACATCACTGAAGTCCGCGACGAATCCGGCCTTCAGCCTATGGGCTAGGCGTGGACCGAGCTCTCGTCCAATGGAGTCTCCGGCTAGCAGGATCACGTTCGGCTGTGCGCGCAGGCAGATCAGGTGCAGGGCAATGGCGTACGCATCGCCTTGATACCGCGCGAGGAGCGGGTGCTCCGCCCGGTAGACCTGATCGGCGCCGTAGGCGAAGAGGAGTGGAACGTACGCGTTCAGCTCTGTCCCCAAAATGGCCGCGCCGACCGGCCCGCCCAGGAGCGATTTCAGTCGCTTCCCGCCTGCCAACACTTCAAGTACATTCCTGGTCAGCCCTCCGCTCTCAGTGGTTGTGAAGACCAACGTTCCCGGCATCGTTTCTCCCTAGATGAGTTTCAGCTCGCGAAGCCTCGCAGCCAGCTTTACCGCCTGCTCTTCCGGCGTATCCCCCTCGATCATCTCGCACTTGGACTCTTTGATAGGTATAGAGACGTCCGTGATCGCAACCCTGGCCGCGCCGGTGCCGACCCTGTCTGGGTCGAGCCCAAGGTCCGCTACCTTCCATACAGGGATCGTTTTTTTGCCGGCGGCCATGATATCTTTTAGCTTGGGGTAGCGGGGGGTGTTGGTTTCGTCGGAGATGATACTGGCCAGGACGTGGGTCTTCGCCTCGACCAGCTCGTAGCCATCTTCTACGACTCGACGCATGACCACCTGCCCATCTTTTGCCTCGATCCGAGACACAAAGGTCACACATCCGATCCCCAGCTCTTCAGCCATGAAGGCTGGGACGGCCCGGTCGCCCCAATCTCCCGACACGCAGCCGGTGAGGATCAGGTCACATCCGCCGGCCTTCTGAATCGCTTTCGCCAAGACGTGGGCGATCCCCTGCTGATCCGGCGACCCGATGAGAGGGTCATTGATCAAGATGGCCTCATCTGCACCCATCGACAGGGCGCTCTTGAGCGCAGTCACAGCCGTTGCCGCGCCGACGCTGACTGCCGTCAGCTTGCCACCGTGCTTCTCCCTGAGCTGGATTGCCACCTCGAGGGCGTTGGCGTCGTAGGGACTGATCACCAACGAGTGACTACCCTGGACTTGCCGTTTGGAGGCAGGATCGATCCTGAACTGGCTGGCCGGAATCTCAGGATCGATGATCTGCTTGATGCAGACAACAATGTTCAACGACATGGCCGATTCCTCTGACCCTTGCCCCCCGACCTTCCCTTC
>JACQEV010000219.1 GCA_016200385.1 Candidatus Methylomirabilota bacterium | reverse complement strand
CGCTACAGAGATACGCTGCATACCAACTCCACTTTACCTGGGGTCGGGATGATTTCAGGCGATCTATCAGATTGCCCGCCGCAAACACGATGGCGATCAGGAACCCAACCGAGGGAAGGTACAGGAACCGCTCAGCGGCGACACGGTAAATCGGGACCAGGTTGAGAACCGAGCTCTCGATGAGAAGGAACCAAGCCACGCCCCAGAGGGGCCCATCACAGTGCTTGGCCAGGCGCCCGAGTGCCAGAGCAATGAGCACGATGGAAAGCACGGAGCCCAGGACATCGAGCTCGAAGATCGAGTGAGGGTGCGGGATTGAAACAGAGCGATGAATGCTCAGGCTTCTCGGAAATGCCAGCAGGCTAAGGTCGGCCGTAAGGATTGACGGAACGCGGAGCAAGCGGGGCCACAGGCCCTGGGCAAATCCCGCGCCCCGAGGAGCGCTCACTGGCAGCGCAAGATAGCGGAGGACGAGGTACGCGATGAGGGACAGCAGGAACACCAGATGAACGGGAACGTTGCGCCGGATCGAAGCTCCTATGGGAGTGCCGCTCCGCTTGGCGCGGGCGGCGTCGAGAAGCAGGGCGATGGCTGGCAGTGTTACGGCCATCTCATAAGACAGCAGGCTGAGAGGAAAGGCGATGAACCCGCCGACCAGCCAGGGGAGCTGGTTGCACCTGGCTTGATCGGTACCTCTCAGAAAGAAGATGAGGGAAAGAAGATAGAAGAGGGCGTAAAGGAGGACGACTCGCGTCGATGGCGAATTCACCACCTCCGTGTGGACAGGGTGGAGGGCCCAGAGGAGCGCGGTCACGAAGGACAGGACCCTGGCTTGCAAGCTTGCGAGAAGCAGGGTAAACACGAGGAAGGCGTTCAGCATATGCAAGGCCACATTCGTCAGATGGTATCCGAACGGCCGGACGCCCCAGATGAAATAATCTAAGGCAAGGCTGACCCAGAACACAGGCCGGTACGGGTAGTTCTCGACGTCCTCGTATGGCCCGACGACCTTATGGGGAGCCTGGAAGTAAGTCCTCAGACCGGAAAGGCTTTTGATGTTGGGGTTCTGGACGATTTGGAGATGATCATCATAGACGAATGAGTTCTTGAGGCTGTTCCCATATGCCAGGCCTATCGTGAGGGCTAGAACAAGATAAGCTGCGGATCTCCAGGACACAAATGCCGCCAGTCGGGTCTCGCTCTTCTTCTCCACTGGCTCATGGCACATCCGCTCCCCTCCTGTTCTCCTTCGCTGCTCCGGGAGGAGCCGCCAGCCGATCATACGTCTTCCACTCCCGTTGAGCGGACTCGCGGTCTCCTTGTCGGGCGTATAGCTTGGCAAGGACCGCGTGGGCCGTAGGATCCGAGGGGTCCAGGCGGAGGGCCGCCTGCGCCTCGCGCATGGCCACCTCATTATCTCCTCGATTCATGAAGATCTGGGAGGTCATGAGATGCGCCCAAGCCGATTTGGGATTGAGCCGATGGATCTCGCCTAGTTTGCTGAGCGCCTGGTTGTAGGATCCGGCGCCCATCGCGAAGTATAGATAGGCCTGTCCCTGGAGCGCGCGTTCGTGGAACGGGCTGGCGTCGATGGCCCGTTGCAGCTCCTCGAGAGCCTTGGTCGCCTGGATGGGATCTCTCGGGTGGGAGGAAAGGTTCGGATCGTCGAGGCCGTATCGCGCATGCCGGTATTCATACGTCTCGATCAGCCCTCCATGCTCGGGGACCCTGGCGAGATAGATGCAGGCTATGTCATCCCAGAACACCAGGGCCCACGTTCTGCCGAGGCCGAGCTGCTCGAACCGAAGACAGGAATCGAAGGTCAGGAAACTCAGGATGACATAGGTGATCCCGTACCGTGCGGCGACCGTCTGGAACTGGTCCGCCGACCGGAACGCCCGTCGATGGTCGGCAAGGAGCGTCTCGGGGAAAAGGCTGTAGGTCTCGTAGCGCCCGTCGATAAAAACCTTCCGCTCCGGACCGAGGCGCCAGATTAGGTAGCCGCCCAGATCATGGGAGTTCAGCATCCGGCCGTGAAGCCCTTTTTCCTCGATGAACCGCGCCGCCTGCGATGGCACTGACCACTCGTCGATCCCCAGGCCGAAGATAAACCGGGCATCCCAACCCACCCGGTGGACCCCGAGGATGATCAAAACGAGCCAGACAGCGGAAGGTCCGGCCCACCTGACACATGTTGCGGCTCCATCTCGGCGCTGTGACATGCGGGTGCGGATCGCGACGGCGGTTGCCGCAATGAAGGGTGGAGCGGTGAGGGCAAAGAACGAAATCATCCGGACATGCTTCAACGCGAGAACGGCAAAGACGACGGCCAGCAAGCCTCCTGCAAGGTCGAGCCGTCGAACCCAGAGGCCGCCCACTAGGAGGGCGATGCCAAGAAGCGCCAGCAGGATCCAGAAGTCGGGGTCCGTCACGGACCCCTCTCGGCGCATCGTCTCCAGGGGGCTAATCCACTCGGCGATTTGGAGGAGATCGGACTTCGCCATCATCCGGAATGGAAAGAGTAGCAGGCGGTAGCCGCTCGGATTCAGGAGCGAGACCGCCGGCAGCAGGGCGGCGGAAACAACCAGGATGGCCCAATGCCGCGGTCTCTCCCGGAGCTGCGGGGTTGGTTTTTCCTTCAATCGGTCTATCCAGGGGATGTCCGCCAACACGAACGGCCAGGGAAGGAGCAGCCCCAGAATGAAGCTCCCGTGAACGTTCGTCCAGAAAAGCTGAAGGGGAAGCAGCCAGAGCGGCGCGTAGGGAGAACGCTCCCGCCGCGTGGCCAGCAGGTGGTAGGCCAGGACGAACATGAGAAGAGAAGCCAGCTCAGCCCTGGGGGTAAAGCGTGGGCGACTCGCGCCTGCCGCGAGGGCGACGAGGAGGCAGTTCAGGGCACGGGAGGCCGGTGGGACGTTGAATTCCCCATAGCGCGCAGAGAGCCACTCGGGTGTGCGTTCAATCGAACGCTCGGTCGATCGGTAGAGTATCCAAAAGACGGACGTGACAAAGGCTGCCTTCAAGAGCGTCAGCCCCTTAAAGCCAACCGCCCGGCAGGCCAGGAACAGAAGGATGTCGAAGAGCCAGTAGTGCTGAACCCAGCGGGCGTTTGTCGAAGTGTAAGCAAAGACATCAGGTCCAGCGATTCGGCGGACAGCGAGGAGCTGCTCGCCATTTTTCAGATGCCACCAAAAGTCCGGGTCGCTGGTCGTGAAGATGGAAAGGGTGAAGATGTAGAGACACAGGCCGTAAGGCAGCATGCGGGCAAGGAGCCCGCCAGACATCCTCATCGGGCCGGCGATGTTCACTGCTTAGCGCCTCCGGACCCCGCTCCGATCCATAGTGCGAAGGACATAGGTCCTTGGCTCGATGCTGCTGGCGAATGCGATCGCGAATCGCTCCTTGTTGGCATTGATCGCTGGTACCAGGTATCGAGGCGTCTCTTGGCGCCCGAGGCTATCGATCACCACGTAGGCAGCCTGATATCGCTCGATGGCCCGGACTAGATCTCCCGGGTCAGGAGAGTAGGGATAATAGGCTGTTCGCCGCTCTGCCTCTAAGTAGAGATCGAAAGGCTTTCTCGCCAGGATCACCGCGTCAGGTGGGGCGTGTCGCTTCAGCCACGCGGCAGCCTCATAGTAGCCGCTCCAGGAGGGCGGATAGTGGCGCTCACCCCGCGTGATATCCCTGGCGGTGAACAGATACAAAAGAGACATAGCGGCCAC
Organism: Candidatus Methylomirabilota bacterium; assembly: GCA_016200385.1. GTDB lineage: Bacteria > Methylomirabilota > Methylomirabilia > Methylomirabilales > Methylomirabilaceae > Methylomirabilis. The sequence goes on along the minus strand of JACQEV010000219.1, from coordinate 8,026 downwards.
AAGCACGGCAGTTCCGATGGGCTGTAGCCGGTGGCTGGTCCCGCCGATCAGCCGCAACAAGCGCTGCAGTCCGTTGATGAGAAAGATGAGCATGATAGGCAAAAGTGGGACCAGATACCGCCTCCCGGGGCCGAGGTCCACTCCTCGCGAGGGCCAAAGAAGGAGTCCAGCCAGGTATACGACCAAATACCAGGCTTCGGGGCGATGCAGGCGGAGGGAGCGCGCGAGGCCAAGACTGAGCCCGCACAGTGTCAAGAGAATCAAGATGAGCCGGCCTGACGGGGAGGTCCAGACCTGCTCGAACAGAAGAGCTGGGAACGGCATCAGGACTAGCGGCAGGTTGGTGCTGACGTAGCCCCACAGATTGCGCGCAGCGCGGCCAGCGAGATCGCCCAGGCTCGCTCGCTCCGTCACCTGTTGGTAGGCATCCCGTTCAAAGATTCGGCTCACATACGATTGAAACTCCGGATTATGGATGTCTAACTCGTCTGAGCGTGCCGAAGACGTCAGAGCAAAAGGCCCCCCCAATGCTGCCGTCAGGAGTACGGCGGCGAGGCAGCCCGACCCGACGGCTATGGCAGCCCGGCGCTGGCCTTGCAGGCGCAGCGCGAGTATCAAGCCCGCCCCCAGCGCCAGCCCAACCGGCTTGATCAGGATGGCGCTGGCCACCAGGATGGCCGAGACGATGGCCGGGCGCAGTCGGCCCGTCCGTAAAGCCCGGTCCACGGCAAGGAGGGCCGCCAAGGAAAAGAGCAGGTACGGGATTTCGGACATGATATGGTGGGAAAACTCTATCAGATAAGGATTGGTAAGGGAGAGCAGGGCCACGCCGAGCGCAGCGCCAGTTGGAAGCGTCCGTCTGGCCAGCCAATACGCCACCGGGATGCTCAAGGCAAATTGCAGCGCAACGAGCCCCTTCATAGCCAGAAGCCCGCCGGGCACGATGCGCTCCACGGCGGCCAGGAGTAGCGGGAAGCCAAATGGGAATTTTACGGACCGCGGCTCCCATGTAGCGCATCCACCGGCCGCTCGCGATGCCTCTGGCCAGCGTTACGAACTCGGCGTCGTCTCCCCTCCACCACAGAAGCGGGACGAAAAAAAATCCGGCCGCAACCAGCCCGACCATGATCAGGAGGCCTGTTGCAGCGGCCGGATGATCGAACAGCCGCTCCGCGGCAAGCCGCTGGCTGGCCCCCGAGCGGCCTATAGGCGCTGGTTTGCTTGCCAATCCATTCGTCATCGAGGCCACGGGAGCCGATCAGGCGAGATCAGCCGGACCGTGATCGTTTAATGATCAGGTCCGCGACCAGGCCGATAACAAGCGCCTGGAGCGCCAGCGAGAAGATGAGCACCGTCGAGGTGGCGATATGAAGGCGATAGGCAACGAGATCATGGATTGCCTTCGCTACGCTGAGGCCGATAAGGAACAGGCTGAGTGGGCCGAGGACTCGAAGCGGATTGAAATAGAAGATCATCCGCCACACGAGGGAGACGAAGTTGGCTGTGTCCCGAATCGGGTGGAACTTTGACCGACCGACGCGTGGGTGATAGTCGATCGGCACGTAGGCCACCTGGTATCCCTCACACAGGAAGATCATTGTCAACGTGGCAGAGCAGGAAAAACCTGGTGGGAGCAGGTTCAGGTAGCGCTGGGCGATCTCCTTTCGGAATGCTCGCATGCCTGAGTTCAGGTCCGGAATTTCGGCGCGTGTCAGAATACAGGCAAGCCATCTGATGAACCGCTTGGCCGGCGTCCTCAGGAACCGGGCGGATCCTCGCTCGCTTCGGCGCGCCCCCACGATCAGGTCGTGACGATCCAGCCGGTCAAGCAAGGACGGGATCTCGCTATGAGGGTAGCTCCCGTCGGCGTCGGTGGTCACGATGATCTGTCCGTCCGCCTCTCGGATCCCCGTTCTGATGGCGCTCCCGTATCCGCGGTTTGTGGCATGGTGGATCACTCTGGCGCCCTTGGCAGCCGCTATCTCGGCGCTCCGGTCGGTAGACCCGTCGTCGATGACCAGGACCTCATACGGGTAATCGGAAGCCCGCATCGCCTGTTCGATAGCCTCGAGATCACGCGCGAGGGCGGCTTCTTCATTGTAGACAGGGAGGACGATGCTTATCAGCGGTCGCCGATCGGTCATGATCCTTCACCTACGGCCAGGTGCCTCCTCGGGCCAGAGGGTCTTCCGACGATTCAAGATGGACAGGCATGAGGAGTTGGATTCGGGAGCAGATGTAGCGGCTGAAGCAAGATGGGGCTATGGCTTGGGTCTTGGATCCCTGGACTCCGGGCTCCTGTGGGGAGGGGGGCTCAGAAGGCCTAAGGTCTCCTTGGCGAATCTCCGGACCTCCAAGTCCTCATCGTTTGCCGCAGCCTGCAGTGGTACGATGGCCTCGCCCGGGGCGCGCCTTTCCTGGGCTAGCAGCTTGAGCGCCCCCACCGCGGCTTTTCGCACCTCCACCTCTGGGTCACTCAAGACCTCGGCCAGAGGTTTCGCCTCCTCCGTGTTGAGCAGAAGAACCTTGTAGGAATCGACCTGCAAGGCGATAGCCGCACCCTTCCGCACCCTTGGGTCGGGCTTCGTCAAGGCTTGCACGATCGCCCTGGCAACCTCCTTGTTGTCGTTCCAGTGGCCTAGAGCGCCCGATGCGATCTCTATCCAGGTGTCATAGTTCTCTTCGGTTTTCAGGGCGTCCAGCAGCGGCGCGGCGGCCCGGCTATCCCCGATGGTTCGCAGGCCGATCGCCGCCTCTCGCCGGACCTTAGGGCTCTCGTCTTTCGTTAACCGGCGCAGGAGGATCTCCAGCGCCGCGGTGCCACCTCGCTGGAGGCCGGCGACTGCGGCGAGACGCACGACCTCTTCACGATCCTCGGCTGCCTTGGCCAGGTCTCGCACTCTGTCCGGGTCGGGGATTCGTCCGAGCGCGAGGGTGACCTGCCTCCGCACTTCCTGATCCTCATCATCAAGGGCAGCGGTCAGTGGTCCAGCGGCTTCAGGCCTCTCAAGTGCTGCAAGCACCGCGGCTGCTCCCCTGCGGACCCTCACTGGCTCGTGGGCGAGCAGCGTGATGAGGGGCCCGACTGGCACCCTGTCCCGGACCATTGCGAGGAGGCTGATCACATGTCGACTGGCCCTCTCATACCCGAGAGAGTCGATCAGGGCTTGGATCGCTTCGTCAGTCACCAGACCTCTATTCAGCAGGTGCCTCGAAGCGCCCGAGGCGGCGCTGATTACCCCTGAATCGTCCGTCCGCATTGCCACGATGAGAGGGACGAGGACCCGTGGGTCAGTCACGTGGCCGAGAGCATGCGCGGCGTTTTTGAGAACAGATACCTCGGGATCCTCCAGCGCCCCGACCAGGGCGTCCACGGCTTGGCGACTCAGGGGCCACCCCGGCAGCATTGAGAGATGGGAAAATGCCCGCGCGGCAGCGACCCGGATCTCCCGGTCGTCATTGGTAAGGGCTTCCGCCAGGGCTTCGACGACCTCGCCGTCGAACCCGGATTCCGGGAAGCTGAACGAGCCGACGGCCTGGGCCGCCCGGCGCCGGATTTCGGGATCGGTATCCGCGAGCTTCTTGACCAGCTCTTGCAGCTCCTTGGACTCCCGACACCAGGCTGGCTGTACCCCGCCGAGGAAATCGGCCATGATAAGGGCCCAAAGGCTGCACGTGACCAGTCTGAAAAGACGCCGTGACCGCGTCATGGCTTTGGTGGCGGTCCCTCCAGAATCGTTCCCTGCTTGAGGATGTTTCTCAACTCTTCGGGGAGCTTGCCACGCTTCTCCAGCATCTGGAGGATTTCCACAGCGGAAGGGCGGTCCTTCCTTATCGTGCTGGCAAGGTCGAGCTTCGCGAGCTGTGCCTCGTCCACTTTCACCTGCTCTCGCTCCCAGAGCTCCTTCATTCGCTTCCGGGCCAAGGGCCCCGCCTTCTCCGCCGTGAGTGCCGCCGTGACTGCCTTTTTCGATCCCTTGAAGGTTTGCTCCGGGAAGTCCTCCTGATGGGCCTCGAAGTACTCCTTGGCCTCCTCTTTCGTCACCCTCACGCGATCCGTTACCTCCCGTTGAAGGTAGGCATTGAAAAGGACGTTCTCTCGGGCCAATTGCAGTTCCAGCGCGACCTCTGGATCGCGGTCCAGGCCGAGGCGCTCTGCCTCGTGGGACAGGAGGCGCCTGTAGATCAATCTGTTCAGCAGCGCCTTCTTCCCTTCCGGGGTGACGGCTTCAACCTGCTTGGAGCCGGGCATCTTCCGCAGCCGGGCTGCCAGATCGCGATCAGTGATCACTTCCCGGCCTATCGTCGCTAGCCGCTTGATTGGGGCTTGGGCCTCCTGGCCGCCTGAGGTGGTCTGCATCGAGGGCGAGGCAAGGGCACTGACGCTGGCGAGGAGGAGCGCGAAGCTGAATTTCTGGGCTGGCCTTATGAACCTCACTTGCTCTCTCCGTTTGACTTGCCGGGACCGGATGGCAGCAGCTTCCCTAGGGCCGCCTGCGCCGCCTTCTTGACGTATGAGACCTGTTCCTTCTCCACCATCGCCTTCAGGGGCTCGATGGCCTCGTCTGCCGCAGGATGGCCGAGCCGTCCCAAGGCCTCTGCCGCCTGAAAGCGCACCCGGCGATGAGGGTCCTTCAGGGCCTCGATGAGGGGTGTCACGGTCTTCGGGCTCCCCACCTGCTTGAGGGCCACCGCCGCCGCCAGGCGGACAGCGGCATCTTGATCTTTGAGAGCGGCGATGAACGCCTCCTCCGCTTCAGGGCCTGCGAGAGCCAGGAGGGTGTGGGCGCTTTCTGTACGGACCAGCGGGTCCGGATCCTCCTTCAGGGCTTCAAGCAGGGTCGGGATCGCCTGCTTCGCCTTGAGCCGCCCCAGCGCCAGGACACTGAATGCCCGAAAGTTTTCCCTTGTACGTTCCGATGTGAGGAGGGCGTCTAGGAGCTTCTCCGCCTTCGCCTGTTCGGAAGCCTCAGTCTCCTTCGATTGGCCAGGCTTGTCGCCGCCGTCGCTACTGGGGTCGGCAAGCTCTGTGGCGCCGGCCGCAGTGGCAGGGGATGCGGTCGGCTTCGGCCGATGGGCGAGGGCCTCCATGAGTGGATCGGCAGCCTTGGGATCCCCAGACCAGCCCAGAAGCTTCGCGGCAAGTGCGCGGTTCTCCCCGGACAGCTCCTCGTCGTTGAGAAGCTGTCCCATCAGCCGGACTTGGTCGATCCCGAGCCCGTGGAGGGCCATGGCTGCCCTCACCCGAACCTCGGGGGCCTTGTCCTTCGAGGCTTCCTGAAGGGCATTGATGGCGGCGGGGTCCTTCACTAAGCCGAGTGCAATGGCCACCTCGGCTCGGACATGAGATGGCACTGTCGCGTCCTGTAAAATCTCCAGCAGTGGCTGCAGAAGCCCCTCCTTATTCTTTGTGTCCCCGAGTTTCTCCCTGAGGCCCTGTATAGCCCAGGCTCGGATGTGGAGGCCTTCCTTTTGGTCCTTCGCGAGCCTCAGCAGGGTGGCTGTCGCCTGCGGGTCATTGGTGAGGCCGAGCCTGCGTATGGCTCTTTGCCGGACCCTATCGCCTGCGTTCTGGTCGGTCGCTCGAGCGATCCTCGAGCTCAGCTCCTCAGGCGTAACCCGTTTCTCCCCCGCCCCCTGCTTTCCCTTTTTGCCCCCCTTCTTCTCAGCCTCAGGTGGCTCGTCCGCCAGGGCGACGGGGGTTCGCAGGAGGGTCATAGGGATCAGGGCCATGACAGTCATCCATCTTCTCAGCATCACTTCCTCGCTTCCTCCATGGGCTTGGATCCTGACAAGGGTCCTTGCGTTTCGACAGGGCCTAGTGCCATTCGAGCTTGTTGCGGATCATCCCCAACGAACTTGCTTGGCGGCTGTTACCTTTCGGCTTCCGTGGCCTCACCATTATGGCGCAACACAATGGAACGGCGCAAGAGCCGTTCGGAACTCCTGGCCCCCCGCCGACACGCCGAGTCTTTCAGAAAGAAGGCCCCTTGGGGGGTTGCCCCCAAGGGGCCTTTGGCAAGTGCTAGTCGCCGGCGATCTGCCGTTAATCGGTCACCAGCAACCTTGTGAGTTCTGTCTCATGAAGCGTGGTCGTGCAGTGCGCGTAACTCATTGGATACGAGTACGCCTCCAACGACTTCGTGTTAATGGTGAAGACCTCACCCACCAGCACGTTGTTGTTGTTATTGTGAGCCCGGATGGATGCCGCCCACCGGGCCATGGTGTTTGCTGGGGCAACCAGCGCCTTCTTGAAGTTCAGGGGGACGCAGAGGTCATTCAGTTTCGGCGTGAGGCCTATCCTCGAGATCCAGACGTCGAAAGCTGTCAAGATAATGTCACAGCTCCCGATGAACACCTCGTTATCACCGAAGAACTCGAGGGCGACGGGTTGGGTTTGGTCAAGGGGGGTCGTCGTCCCAACCGTCGTGAGAGTCCCCGCGTTGAGGAGAACCAGGAAGGTCTGGAACCCTGGCGCCGGCGTGCTCACCCCGCTGACAGTCGTCAACCCCAGCGGGACGTCTTCAAGCTTGCGAGCATTGTGTTCCATGGTGTGCGCGGTCAGCGCCCTGGCTGTCGAGATCACGTTTCCTGACGCATCGAGGAGCAGGTTTGCCTTTCCATCCACCGAGCCACCCGGGTCGAGGCCGATGACCACCGCACCGCTCAAAACGCTCGAAGTGAAGTTGGTATCGGACACCATGAAGAACCCAAAGGTGTCGCTCACCCCGGTCAGCAGCGCCTCAGCGTCATAGGACTTGCGCTCGAAGGCGGTCAGTTCGTCGTCGAACACAAACACCGTGCTCTGTTTGTCGTTCAAGAACGTGAGGGTGATGGGCATGGCAAAGGTGGTGTTCGTCCGATCGGCAAACACAGAGAACTCTGTTGAAACACCCGGGATGCCGAAGCCAACGGCCCAAAAGCCCACAATCAATTTCTCTCCCGGGTCCATTGACCAGAAGCTTGTCGGCGCTGCCAGGGCCGTGGACGAGAACCCCGCCACCAAGCCCGCACTGAGGTACAGTCTGTTCCCTCTTCTTACTGAGGTGCAATCAATCCCCTCTTCCTTGCTACAGCACCATTTCTCTGACTGAGGACTTGCTATCTCCCTATCTCCGTCTGTTACTCCCGCAGTGACACCTCCTTTCGTCCCCCTAAAGATCAATGATAAATAACAGATCCCCACACGTCGTCGTGTTGGACCTTGTGTGAGCGCATAACCTCGGCCGGTCAACGGCCAAACTCGTAAGTCCTCTCCCTTCTACCTGAGAGGGAACTGGTTGTCAAGTAAAAAATTTCGGCTGTGTTGGTAGTATGTGAAGTGTCCACCTCTCGTGGCACCTGAAATCTCTGCCTTGGCGGAGCAGCAGGCAAGGGGACCCAGGTAAGGGGGTCGCTTGACAGTAAGAGGGTAATATGGTACCAAGAAGCGCGCTATGGATGCAAAGGGAAAGCAGGGCAGCGACGAGCAGGGTGAAGCGGGGGTATGGATACCACAGGCTTGGCGCTGTGATGGCTCCCCGGATCGGGAACTGGCGAATCACCTTTCCGGACCGCCTAGTTTTCGCTGAGATGGGGGCCAAGGCGGGCGGGGCAATCAAGCATGCCGGGATCGTCCAGGCAGATCTGAATGCAAAAGCCGCCTGCGCGTTAGGCTTGAGTTCCGTCCCGCTCGAAGGTCAGGTCCATGTTCTGCGGGGTGGCCGCCCTGACGTGCTGCCCCCATGATTCGCCGACCGGCAATCATTTCAGCCCTCGGGCTGGCCGTTATGGGGGTTGGTCTTGCGGCGCTGCTGATCGAGGGAGGGCTCAGGGCGATGCCCCAGTATCTTCCAAGGGACACGAGGCTTGTGCTCGAACTGTTCCAGACAAAAATCGCACTAGACAGCACCCAGCAGGAGGATCTGGAACTCGGGTTCAAGGTGAAGCCGAACATCGATATCCTGATCGAGGGCCACCCTGACTACCGGTATCACGTCAGGACCTATCTCAATTTTCCTGATGCAGGCTTTCGGGGCAACGTCGT
>JACQEV010000218.1 GCA_016200385.1 Candidatus Methylomirabilota bacterium | reverse complement strand
GCACGCCGCCATCGGCAGCGAATTCGATATTTTGATCCGCGGTAATCCCGTTGCCGCGAGGATCGTCGCGACCCCTTTCTACAAGCGCGCGCGGTAAGAGGGTTCATCGTTCACAGTTAAAAAGTTCATAGACGCGCCAGATCGATGAACATTTCACAGCGAGATTCTCCTGTTTCCAGTGCGTACGCTCTCTGGTAGTTCGTGTCTTATTCCTTCCGTTCTAACTATGAACCATGAACCATCAACTCTGAACGAGTTTTGGAGGGCATCATGATCCCTGAGGGGCTACACTATACCAAGGAGCATGAATGGATAAAAGTTGAGGGGGCTCGTGGACGGGTCGGGATCACTCACTTCGCCCAGAGCCAGCTTGGCGATGTCGTCTTCGTTGAACTGCCAAAGGTAGGGAGATCGCTGCGTCAGATGGAGACCTTCGGAGTGGTGGAGTCGATCAAGGCGGTCTCCGACCTGTACTGTCCTCTGACCGGCGAGGTGCTCGAGATCAACTCCACCCTTGAATCCAAGCCCGAGCAGATCAACGCCGCCCCCTACGGACAGGGGTGGATGATCGTGATCAAGATCTCGAATCCCAAAGAGCTGGGCAATTTGATGACGGCTGAGAAGTATAAAGCCTATCTGGCGGCGGAGGGCCACTGATGCAATACATCCCGAACACCGAGGCAGATTGCCGCGCGATGCTGGATGTTATCGGCGTCCGTTCGAGCGAGGAGCTGTTCGCCGACATCCCCTCCAAGCTCAGACTGAAGCGGGGACTGAACCTGGCGCCGCCGCTCTGCGAGGCCGGGCTGTGGAGACACATGAGGGCGCTGGCCAGGGGCTGTGGAGACACATGAGGGCGCTGGCCGGCAAGAACGCAGACGTGGATCCGTACTCTTCCTTCCTGGGGGCGGGCGCCTACAATCACTTCCTCCCTGCGGCAGTTTCCCATCTGGTGTTTCGAGCCGAGTTCTATACCGCCTATACTCCGTATCAGCCGGAGATCTCCCAGGGAACGCTTCAGGCGATCTACGAATACCAGACGCTGATCTGCCAGCTCACCGGCATGGAGGTCGGCAACGCCTCCATGTACGATGGTTCCAGCGCCCTGGCCGAGGCGGTTCTGATGGCTCACCGGATCAATGGCCGCCAGGAAGTCGTGATGCCCCTCGCGGTGCACCCGGAGTACCGAATGGTCTGTCAGACCTACGCCGGCAAGCTCGGGCTTCGGCTGCACGACGTTCCCTATACTGACCGGGGCACTACCGATCTGAAAGAGGTGAAGGCGGCGCTGTCGGACCGTACATGCTGTGTCGTGATCCAGAGCCCTAATTTCTTCGGGGCCCTGGAGATGCTCGATGAGATCGCAGAGGCCGCGCATGGAGCCGGCGCCCTCCTGGTGGTGGCTGTGGCGGAACCGGTGTCCTTCGGGATCGTCAAGTCACCCGGAGAGTGTGGGGCCGACATCGTCGTCGGCGAGGGCCAATCCTTCGGGAATCACCTCAACTTCGGAGGCCCCTACCTCGGGTTCTTCGCCACGAAGGAGGCCTACATCAGAAGCATGCCGGGTCGCCTGGTCGGGCAGACCGAGGACAAGACCGGCCGAACTGGCTATGTGCTGACCCTCTCGACCAGGGAGCAACACATCCGGAGGGACAAGGCCACCTCCAACATCTGTACGAACGTGGGGCTCTGCGCCTTGGCAGCGACTGTGCACCTTGCCCTGTTGGGTCGAAGCGGGCTCAGAGAGCTGGCCCTGTTAAACCTTCGCAAAACGGCCTACGCCAAGGCGGCGATCTCCAAGCTGCGCGGGCACGAGGTTCGATTCTCCGGACCGACCTTTAACGAATTCGTCGTGAGGTCGAAAAAGCGGACCCCGGCCCAGGTGAACCGGGCACTGCTGGCCAAGAAGATCATCGGTGGCCTCGAGCTGGGCCGGTTTTACCCGGACCTTTCTGACTGTCTGCTGATCTGCGTGACAGAACAGAACAGCCGCGAGGAGATCGATGCGCTCTGTAAGGCGATGGGAGGTGGGCGATGAAGGACGAGACGATCGGCATCCAGGGGCTGGCGTTCCACGAGCCGCTGTTGTTCGAGCAGGGCTCGCAAGGGCGGCGCGGCTGTTCACTTCCGGAGAACGACGTCCCGGAGGTGAAACCGGAACGGCTGCTCCCCAAGAAACTCCTCCGCCACGACGTCCCCGGTTTTCCCGAGCTGTCCGAGGTGGAGGTCGTCCGCCACTTCACGCGGTTATCACAGTGGAATTACGGGGTCGATCTTGGCTTCTACCCCTTGGGCTCCTGCACGATGAAGTATAGCCCGAAGATCAACGAGGAGGTCTGGCGATTGCCCGGATTTTCGCGCGCGCACCCGTACCAGCCGGAGTCTCTGGCCCAAGGGGCCCTGGAGTTGATGTGTGAGCTGGAGCAGTACCTGGCCGAGGTGAGCGGGATGGACCGCGTATCGCTCCAGCCCGCAGCCGGCGCCCATGGGGAGCTCTTGGGGATGATGTTGATCCGGGCCTACTTGGAGTCCAAGGGGAGCCCGCGGAAGCGAGTCTTGGTCCCCGACTCGGCGCATGGCACCAACCCGGCAAGCGCGGCGATCTGCGGCTACCAATGCGTCCAGATCAAATCGGGCCCGAGGGGATACGTGGAACCGCAGGCGGTGGCCGAGGTGATGGACGAGGACGTGGCCGCCATCATGCTGACCAACCCCAACACCCTGGGACTGTTCGAGGAGCAGATCGCGGAGATCGCGAAGATCGTTCACAGCAAGGGGGGGCAGGTCTACTGCGACGGTGCCAACCTGAATGCGATCATTGGGATCTCCAGACCGGGCGACACGGGAATCGATGTCCTGCACTTCAACCTCCATAAGACGTTCTCTGTCCCGCACGGGGGCGGGGGTCCGGGCGCCGGTCCGGTCGGGTTGAAGGCACATCTTGCGCCGTTCATGCCGGTCCCGGTTGTCGAGAAGAAGGGGAAGCGATTCGTCCTGAATTACAACCTGCCGTCCAGCGTCGGCAAGGTGCGCGCCTTCTACGGCCACTTCGCCGCCCTCGTCCGCGCCTATGCCTACATCCGCTCACTGGGTCCGTCCGGGTTGCGCCGCGTGGCCGAGGTCTCAGTCATCAATGCCAACTACCTCATGAGCCAGCTCAAGAGTCACTATCATCTCCCATACGATAAGTTCTGCAAACACGAGTGCGTGTTCTCCGACGCCCGCCAGATCCCGCACGAGGTCCATACCCTGGACATCGCCAAGCGACTGATGGACTATGGCTTTCATCCCCCGACCATCTACTTCCCGCTGATCGTCAGGGGCGCCTTGATGATCGAGCCGACCGAAACCGAGAGCAGGGAAACGCTCGATCAGTTCATCGCCGCCATGAAGCGGATCGCCGAGGAGGCCGAGCGCGACCCGGAGCTGGTCCGGTCCGCGCCGCACAAGACGAAGGTCTCGCGCCTGGACGAGGTGAAAGCCGCCCGCCAGCCCAATCTCCGGTGGAAAGGAAAAGCTCCTGGTCAGGGAGGATCTTCTGCCGGGTAAGCCCAACAATTGTTGGACGGAAATGGGGTGCGGCATGCCGTGCCCCATTTTTGTTTGTGCCAGCGATCATTGACCGGCTTGTGAGGGGACGGTATACTCGCATAAGGTGCGAGGTGCGGGGTGCGGAGCACACCGACCATCCGCTTGACTGGCTGCCTTTCAATATCACCAAAGATGGCATCGTTCTTTAGCGCCAACGCCGCAATAGAGACGCGTTGGGATGTTTTTGCAAGGCTGAGGAAGTAAGGCCACTTCATGACGACCACGAGCTATCTTTCAGATGGCCTCGGAGTTCCCCTCATCCAGTCCTTCTCCCCTCGGGGGAGAAGGTAAGGTTGAGGGAAAGCCGGACCCGCGATGCGACGGGCGCTGACGATCGCCGGTTCGGATTCGGGGGGCGGCGCTGGGATCCAGGCCGATCTGAAAACCTTCGCCGCTCTGGGTGTCTTCGGCACTTCGGCGATCACGTCGGTCACGGCCCAGAACACTGTGGGTGTCCAAGGGATCCATGACCTCCCACCGGAGTTCGTCGGCCGACAGATCGATTCTGTCCTCGAGGATATCGCCATTGACGCCGCGAAGACGGGGATGCTCTCCAGCGCCGCAATCATCGAGGTCGTGGCGGAGAAGGTAAGAACGTATCGGATCGAGCGATTGGTCGTCGATCCGGTCATGGTGGCCAAGAGCGGCGCGCCGCTGCTGCGGCCCGATGCCGTGAAGGCGCTTATCGAGCGTCTCCTCCCGCTTGCCCTCGTGGTCACGCCGAATATCCCGGAGGCCGAGGCGCTGTCAGGGCTCGCGATCTCCGGAGTCGACCGGATGCGGCAGGCGGCCCGACAGATCTTTGGCCTCGGCCCGAGATACGTCGTGGTCAAGGGAGGACATCTTCCCGGTCACGCTCTTGATCTGCTATTCGACGGGAGCGCCCTCACGGAGCTCGACGCCGAGCGGATCGATACGCCCCACACGCACGGGACCGGGTGCGTCTTTTCTGCGGCCATCGCTGCGGGGCTGGCGAAAGGCAGACCGGTCCCCGACGCAATCGCTGATGCCAAGATTTTTATCACTGCTGCCATCCGTCATGGATTTCGGCTCGGGAAGGGACACGGTCCGACTGATCCGATGGCGGCTGTTCATGGCCCTGTCCAGGCCTGATGCGCGTTCGAGCCCTGCACTCC
>JACQEV010000212.1 GCA_016200385.1 Candidatus Methylomirabilota bacterium | reverse complement strand
CGTTGCCCTTGGACGACCCGCGTGTCCGTCAGCCGGATATCGGGCTGGCAAGGGCGCGACTTGGCTGGGAGCCGACAGTGGACATCGCGCAAGGGTTGGCCCTCACCATCGACTACTTTCGCAAGCAACTGGCGAAGCCTCGTTGAAGACCGGCTCGCCCGTTGGTGTTTCGATGAGTCCTGAAAGCCGAACAGCATAAGCAGGGCTTGATCTCCCACGCCGCACCAGTCCTTCCGCCATGAACCTTCCTGACCGCAAGGGCACACTCCGAAATGAGGTGTCGGACCATGGTATCAGGCTGGCGGATCGCGTTGTGGGAGGAATCGGGGAGCTTCGGCTTTTCGGGACTTGTTCTCGGTAGCCCTATGCGCCTCCCTTTGGTCGGGGTTCGCCCTCGCGCCTATAGGGGATGGGGATATACTGCACTGAGGGGCGCTGTGTCGGTTGGGGGTAGAGATCCATTAAGGCGTAGACTTCCTCTGGCATGTCGGTCCGGATCGGCAGGCCCCAGTCCTTGATGTGGCTGTAGAGGATCGGGTAGTCGTGTGTCCACTTCCCTTCCGTCAGCTCCTTCACCAGCACCTTCATCCGCTCCGGCTCCATTTTGTCCTGTAGGATATCCTGCACGAATGAGGTGATCTGGGCTATCGCCTTCCGGGCCACATCGGCCAGGATCAGCGTCTTGTCCTCGATCTCCTTCGTGTCCTTGGTCTCTACGACTTTGAGGATGGAAGCGGCCGGATATTCGCCAAGCTGGGGATCGATGGGGCCAAGCACCGCGTTCTCGTCCATGATGATCTCGTCGGCCGCCAGGGCAAGGAGCGTTCCGCCCGACATCGCGTAGTGGGGGATGAAAACAGTCACCTTGGCTGGGTGGGCCTTGATTGCGTGGGCGATTTGCTTGGTCGCCAGAGCAAGACCTCCCGGCGTATGCAGGACGATGTCGATGGGGAGATCCTTCTGAGTCAGCCGAATGGCTCGCAGGAGCTGCTCTGAGTCATCGATGTCGATGTACCTGAAGATGGGGATGCCGAGGAAGGATCGCGATTCCTGCCGGTGGATGAGGGTGATGACCCGAGTGCCCCGAATCTTCTCCAGCCTCCGCAGCATTCGAAGCCTGGCCAGCTCCAACATCTTCTGTTGGAAGTAGGGGGCGAAAGCGGAGATCAAGATCAGTAGCCAGAGGATGTTGGTCAGGTTCGACATCGTATCCTCGCCGGGTCCTGCGCCTGCGTGCCGGTCGGACCACCCAGGTAAAATCTACGGAAGAATTGCGAAGTCGAATTGCTCGAGGTTGGACTGCATATGGTTCAAGAATGCGCCGGCGTAGGCGCCGTCGATGAGACGGTGGTCATAGGAAAGGCAGAGGTAGGCCATCGAACGGATGGTGATGGCATCGTCGATTACGACAGGTCGTTTCACCACTCTGCCGAAGCCCAGGATGCCGACCTGTGGCTGGACAATGATCGGGGTCCCGATCAGAGCTCCGAAGGCGCCAAGGTTGTTCACGGTGAAGGTTCCTTGCTGGACCTCCTCCGGTCTGAGTCGCTTCTCTCGAGACCGTGCGGCCAGATCGGCCGACTCTTTCGCCAGAGTCAGAAAGCTCTTCTTGTCTGCCTCCCGCAGCACCGGGACGATGAGGCCATCCTCGAGAGCCACCGCGACCCCGATGTTCAGCGCTTTCTTGATGACGATCCCGTCTTGGGTATAGGAGGCATTCATCAGCGGGTGAGCCCGCAGAGCATCCACAGTGGCTTTCACCACAAAGGGAAGAAAAGTGAGATGAATCCCTGTCCGCTGGAAGAATGCCTCTTTGTTGGCCTGCCGATATCTGGCGATGACCGTCACATCCACCTCGTGGATCTGCGTCACGTGGGGAGCGGTCTGCTTGCTTCGGACCATATGCTCCGCGATGGCCTTCCGGAGATGGCTGATTGGGAGGATCTGATCCCGGTCCGCACGTTCAAAGGCCGCAGCCCTCTTGTCGGCCGGCACGGCTGCGACTATTGATCGTCGGCTGGCGAAGTCCAGAAGATCTTTTCTCGTGACGCGCCCCTCTGACCCGGTTCCTTTGACCCGGGTCAGGTCCACGCCGTATTCCTTCGCGAGTTCCAGGACCGCGGGAGAATGCCATGTCTGCGGGCGGGGCGCAGTGGGGCTCACGACCGGCCCGGCCTGCGTCACCCCCACCGACTGCTCCGCCTTCGAGATGCCCGGAGAGGCTGCCGCCTCTGTTGGAGGTGCCTCGCCGATGTAGGCAAGCACTGCTCCAACCGGCACGGTCTGCCCCTCCTGGACGACGATCTCGGCGAGCACCCCGGCGGCTGGAGAAGGGATCTCGACATCCACCTTGTCGGTGCTGATGGCGACCAGCGGCTCATCCTTGGCCACCACCTCGCCGACATTCTTAAGCCAAGTGACGACCGTCCCCTCGGCGACACTTTCGCCCATCTGCGGCATCACCACCATGACGTTCATTGTTAGAAGTTGGCCAGCTCTCGGGCCTTAAGGGCGATCTTGTCGGCGTTGGGCAAGTACATTTCTTCCAGCGCCGGGCTGAAGGGGACAGGAATGTGGGGAGCCGCCACGCGGACGACAGGCGCATCCAAGAAGCGGAACGCCTCCTCGGCCAACCGAGCTGCGATCTCGCCTCCGATCCCGCCGGTCTTCGGCGCCTCGTGAACCACCAACGCCCGGCCTGTCTTCTTGACCGATGTCAATATCGTTTCCATATCCAATGGCTGAAGCGTTCGCAGGTCCACCACCTCCAGGTCAATCCCCTCCGGCACCAGCTTCTCCGCCGCTGCGAGCGACTGCTCAACCATCGCGCCGTAGGCGATAACACTCATGGTACTCCCTTTGCGCTTCACCTCCGCCTTGCCGATTGGCACGACGTTGTCTCCTTCCGGCACTTCCCCTTTCATGTGGCGATAGAGGTACTTGTGCTCAAAGTAGATGACGGGATCGGGATCGCGGATCGCGGCCTTCAGAAGGCCTTTCGCATCGCGAGGAGTGGAAGGGGCCACGAGCTTCAGGCCTGCCACATGAAAGAACCAAGCCTCTGGGCATTGGGAGTGATAGGGCCCCGCGTGGATGCCGCCACCATAGGGTGCCCGGATCACCATGGGGACCGGTTCGCCGATCCGGTAGTGATGTTTCGCCGCCATGTTGACGATCTGGTCGAAGGCGCAGGCAATGAAGTCGGCGAACTGCATCTCCACAACCGGCCGCATCCCCATGAGAGCGGCGCCGATGGCGGCCCCGACGATCGCGGACTCGGACAGCGGCGTGTCGATGACGCGCTCCGGCCCGAACTTGTCGAGAAACCCCTTCGTGATCTTGAACGCGCCGCCGTACACACCGATGTCCTCGCCAAGCATGAAGACCCGCTCATCCCGGTCCATCTCTTCCCACAAGGCCTGCCGGATCGCTTCGAGGTACGTGATCTCCATCATCTCTCCGTTAGTGATTACGGATCAAGTTGCCTCTTCGGTTGGGGGGCCACCGCGCCGGGCCAAGAAACGAGCATAGCAAGGCGCGGCCACCACAGGCGACCGAGGCGTACGATGCCAGGTACGTCGCACGGAGCGTCGCGGGTGGCCGCAACGCCGCTAGGCAAAGTTAATTGGACCGGTGCTAGGAGGCGTAGACTCCTTCGAGCAGGTCCGTCCCATCGGGAAATGGGCTCGATTCCGCGAATGAGACGGCTTCCTCGATCTCTTTGGAGAGGCGCTCGGCGATCTCCTTGGCCGTGATGTCATCCAGGATCTTCTGCTCCCGCAAGTAGGCATCGAATCGGTCGATCGGGTCTCGCTTTCGCCACTCCTCGAGTAGCGCGGGCGGGACATATGAAGCGTCGTCGTGCTCGGCGTGGCCTCGCATCCGCATCGTTTTGCCTTCCACGAGCGAGGGACCTTCTCCCTGCCTTGCGCGAGATGCCGCGTGGGCGACGGCGGCGCGGACAGCCAGCACATCATTGCCATCGACCGCGATCCCTGGCATCCCATAGGCTGTGGCACGGTCGGCGATATTCTCGACTGCCATCTGCTTCTGCAATGGTGTGGAGTAGGCGAACTGGTTGTTGTGGCAGATGAACACGACGGGCAGCTTCATCACCGAGGCAAAGTTCAAGGCCTCGTGGAAATCTCCACGGCTTGATGCCCCGTCCCCGAAAAAGGCTGCGACAACGCGGCGCTCGCGTCGGAGCTTGAAGGCCAGTCCAACCCCTGCGGCCACCGGAAGCAGGTCGGCCATGGGACTGATGAATCCGATGACGCCCCGCCTGATGTCGCCGTAATGAACATTGCCATCTCGCCCACGAGTCAGCCCGGTCCGCTTGGCGAGGTACTGTGCCAGATATTCCTTCGCGGTGATCCCCTTCATGAGATTCGCGCCGAGGTCCCGGTGGGTGGGAGCGATGACATCATCGGGCTCCAGCGCAGACGCGCTCCCAACGGCGATCGCCTCTTCCCCTGCACTGATATACACGCCGCCGATGATCTTCCCCTGCCGATAGAGGGTGATCACTCGCTGCTCCAGGCCGCGGGTCAACTTGAGATAGTAGTAGATCTTGAGCAATTCCACCGGTGTGAGGTCAAGGCCTGGCATGCCGCCACCTTTCGTCTGCTCGCGAAAGCGGGGCTGAGTATAATCGCTCCCAAGCGCGTTTGTAAATCAATCCATCACGAAGGGAAAAACCGTTCATGGTCGGCCCGACATCGTTCAGAGTTGATAGATAGAAAAGGAAAAGCGTTCAGAGTAGTCCGAAAGGCGTTCATAGTTCATAGCAGGAACGAAATCCAGGATCGAGGTTTTTCTCTGAACGCTGAACTCTGAACTACGACCTATGAACGCTTTTCCCCACTCGCTTCACCATCCGAGGGCGAACACCATGAGCACGATGAAGGAGATGACCACGGCCGCTACGATCAGAAGCACGCGGGT
>JACQEV010000229.1 GCA_016200385.1 Candidatus Methylomirabilota bacterium | reverse complement strand
ATGAGATATGGTCCTTCTGCTATGCCAAGCAAAAGAACGTTCCAGAGAAAATGAAGGGACAGCCTGGAGTGGGCGACGTCTGGACATGGACCGCGATGGACGCTGATTCAAAGCTGGTGATTTCATGGTTGGTAGGCGAACGTGATGCAGGGTACGCCACCGAGTTCATCAATGATCTCGCTACACGGCTCGCCAGTCGGGTTCAACTTACGACGGATGGTCTGAAGGTGTACCTGGAGGCCATAGAGGGTGCGTTTGGGGCCGACGTTGATTACGCCGTGCTCATAAAGCTGTTTGGAGAGGCACCAGAACAAGAGAAGCGATACAGTCCGCCTCAGTGCACCGGATGCCAGAAGAGGCGCATTGAGGGGCATCCTAACCATTCGCACGTTTCCACTTCTTTTATCGAACGCCAGAACCTGACGATGCGAATGAGCATGAGAAGGTTCACTCGGTTGACAAATGCCTTCTCAAAGAAGGTTGAAAACCTAGAAGCTGCCGTAGCCCTTCATTTCATGTGGTACAACTTCGGGCGGGTGCATCAGACGTTGCGGGTAACTCCTGCGATGGAAGCTGGAGTGGCCGATCATGTTTGGTCGGTTGAGGAAGTCGTAGGCTTGCTGGATTCAAATTGACCCACTACCCCCGGCAGAGGGACATGTGGCAAGGTTTGGTCGCACCGAACCTTCCCGAATCTGAGAACGGGGTGAGCGTTCGTACTCCTCAGCATGATGTCAACCTTTCAACGCGAGAGGAAAACGGCGCCGGCCCACCACACGCGGCCGTGTGTTGGGCAATCATCAGCTCCTCGTCGGTTGGGACCACCCAGACCGAGACGGTGCTGCTGTCATGGCTGATCCTCGGCCCACCCCCGAGGTTAGCAGCCTCATTCAAGCGGACTCCTAGCCATCCTGCGTCTTCGCAGACCCTCTTCCTGATGGCGGGCGCGTGCTCGCCGATGCCAGCAGTGAAGACGAGAACGTCCAGACCACCCAGAGCGGCGACAAGAGAGCCCAGTTCGCGCCCAATCCGGTAGACAAACAGATCAACGGCTTCGGCGGCGTGCGGGCTGTGACTCTCCAGCAGTTCGCGCATATCGCTGCTGAGACCCGAGACGCCGAGCAGGCCCGACTTATGGTACAGCAAGTCCGTCACTTGGGCGACGTCCATGCCCCGCTCACTCATCAGGTAGAGGATCACCCCCGGATCAATGGCTCCGCAGCGCGTGCCCATGGGCAGCCCCTCGAGAGCGGTAAATCCCATCGTTGTGGCAACGCTCTTCCGGCCTCGCATCGCGCACATGCTGGCGCCATTCCCCAAATGAGCGACCACAACGCGACCATCAGACGTGGCGCCCACTAAGTCCGGAAGGACGTATGCGATGTATTCATACGAAAGGCCATGAAAGCCATAGCGCTTCACGCCCGCCTCTGACAGGTCACGTGGCAGGGCGAACGCCCGGGCGACGGGCGATTGAGGCCAATGGAATGCGGTGTCGAAACAGGCGACCTGCGGCAGGTCCGGCTTGATCTTGACCAGCGCCTTGATTGCGGCGATGTTATGCTGCTGGTGTAACGGGGCGAGGGGAACGAACCTCTCCAGTTGGCTGATCACTGAATGATCGATCAGTACGGGTGCAGAAAATAGCGCGCCGCCGTGGACGACCCGGTGACCCGCCGCGACGATTGACAATCCAGCCGCATGGCCTTCGATCCACCCCAGCAAAATCGTGAGCGCCTCTTCGTGGCTGAGATGGCTGTGGGCGTTGGCCGGTAACTGTTCGTCCGCCAAGTGGTTGCCGATGGCATCTCTTACAACGAAGCGCGGCTGGCTACCAATGCCTTCCATCTCCCCCCGATAGACGAGAGCCAGGGATGTCTTTTCGCCCTCGAGGGCGAAAATCGAGAACTTGATGCTCGACGAGCCGGCATTCAGCACCAGGATAACATCGGTCATATCATCATTTTCCTCTTGTGGTGCGCCAGCAGCAACGCGATCGCGCAGGAGGCCATTCGGCTCATCGGGTTGTCCGCGCGGCTGGTCAGCGCGATCGGTACGCGCGCGCCGAGGACGATACCAGCCGTCTGTGCCTCTGCAAGGTACTCCAACTGTTTTGCCAGCATATTGCCAGATTCGAGATCCGGCACCACCAGAATGTCGGCCCTGCCGGCAACCGGCGAGACGATCTCCTTGATCTTGGCAGCCTCCTCGGACACCGCATTATCAAACGCGAGCGGACCATCGACCACGCCCCCGGTGATCTGCTTGCGATCCGCCATCTTGCATAACGCGGCCGCCTCGATAGAGGACCGAAGCTTCGAGGTTACCGTTTCGATAGCCGACAGGATGGCGACCTTTGGGTTCTCGATCCCCAAGACATGCGCCAGATCGATGGCGTTCTGTACGATGTCGCGCTTGTCATCCAGGTCGGGATAGATGTTAATGGCGGCATCCGTGATGAACAGTACCCGCGGATAGGTGGGAACATCCATCACAAAGACGTGGCTGATTCGGCGGGCGGTGGTGAGGCCAGTGTCCTTGGCGACCACCTCATGCATCAGCTCGTCGGTGTGCAGACTCCCCTTCATGATGGCCTCGACCTCGCCCGCGCGGGCCATGGCGACAGCCTTGGCGGCCGCCTCATGGCTATGCTTACTTGCGACCAACGTGTAAGGCGACAGATTCACATCTGCGGCTTCAGCGGCAGCACGGATCTTGGCTTCTGGACCAACCAGGATGGGAACGATAAGGTTGACCAGAGCCGCATCGATTGCCCCCAGAAGCGAGTTTCTGTCAACCGGATGGACGACCGCAGTTCGGATCGGCTCCAATCCTTTGGTCAGCTCGATCAATTGCCGGTGACGCGCCCCTCGGTCGTGCATGTGGACCGCCGGAAGGACGGTGCGCGGCCTCTTCACCTTTTCGATTGGGGCGATCACCTCGGCGCTGCCGCTGATGACCACCTCGCCACGTTGGTTGATGCATTCACAGTTAAACGTGACGCGGTGCCTTTCCTCCTCCTTGGCGGTGGCGGTGACGGAAACCGTGATGGTGTCTCCCAGGGCGACTGGCCTTCTGAAATGCAGCGTTTGACCGAGATAAATCGTGCCGGGGCCGGGGAGCTTGGTGCCAAATAGCGTGGAGATCAGGGACCCGCCCCACATGCCATGGGCAATGATCTTGTGGAACATGTCGCTCTTGGCATATTCCTCATCCACGTGGGCGGGATTGACGTCACCTGACATGACTGCGAAGAGGTTGATGTCATCCATTGTCAGCTTGCGGATCAGGCTGGCTGAATCCCCGATTTTTATCTCATCGAAGATTCGGTTCTCGATGTATTCCATAGAGCAATCCCTCCGATCTTGAAGTACAACAGGCCGGTAGGTGGTGCTGTCGCCCGCGCGGACAGATTCTTCCTTTTCCCTCATTGCACTTCTCCTGCCTGCTGAGTCCCCACTCGAAATGCCAAGCAATCCTAATGATACATGACACATGCTGCCCAAGCCACAGTATCTCAATAGATGTCAACTGTGGACCTGCCGTGAGGAAGCTGCCTGCTGCTGAAGCTGCCGGCCCCTCCACACCTCGAAGATCACCGGATAGACGATGAGTTCGAGGAGGAAGGACGTCACGACACCGCCGATCATGGGGGCGGCGATCCGCTTCATCACGTCGGCCCCGGCCCCATGGCTCCACATGATTGGGAGCAATCCCATCAGGATCGCCATGACGGTCATCATCTTCGGCCGAATCCGCTTCACTGCTCCCTCACTGATCGCCTCCTGAAGATCTTCCACCGTCCGCATGCGCCCCGCGTCGCGCCATTTCTCATACGCATGGTCGAGATAGAGAAGCATGATAACTCCGGTCTCGGCATCCACACCGGCGAGGGCGATGATCCCAACCCAAACCGCCACGCTCAGGTTATACCCCAGCAGATAGATGAGCCAGAAGGCGCCGATGAGGGAGAACGGGACGGCGAGCAGCACGATGAAGACCTTGGTGACACTCGCCGTGTTGAAGTAGAGCAGCACGAATACGATCAGTAGGGTAAGCGGGATGACGACCTTCAGCCGCTCCTTGGCCCGCTCCATATACTCGAACTGCCCGCTCCAGAGCAGGTGATACCCCTGGGGCAGCTTCACCTTCTTGGCAACCACCCGCTGGGCGTCGGCCACGTAGCTACCGATATCCCGGTCTTCGACATCGACATAGACGTAGCCCACCAACTCACCCGCCTCGCTCCGGATCAGGGTGGTGCCACTTGACAGCCTCAGATCGACGAGCTGGGTAATCGGGACCTGGGCGCCCATCGGGGTCGAGACCAGGACCCGCCTCAAGCCGTCCATGCTGTCCCGCAGCCCTCGGAAATAGCGGACGTTGACCGGGAACCGCTCCCGCCCCTCGATCGTCGTGGTGACGGTCCGGCCGCCGACGGCGGTCTCGATCACGTCCTCCACGTCGGCCACAGTGAGGCCGTACCGGGCGATCTCGTCCCGCTTGATCTCGAAATCGAGGTAGTAGCCGCCAGCCACGCGCTCCGCAAAAACATTCCGGGTCCCACGGACATGCTTGAGCGCTGTCTCGATCTCCTGACCGATGCTCTGGATCACCTCTAACTTCGGCCCGAGCACCTTGATCCCGACGGGGGTCCGGATTCCCGTGCTGAGCATGTCGATTCTGGCCTTGATCGGCATTGTCCAGGCGTTCGTCACGCCTGGGACTTGAAGCGCTTGGTCCAGCTCGTCGATCAGCTTCTCGACGGTCATCCCCTTCCGCCATTCCTTCTCCGGCTTCAGGTTGATCACTGTCTCGATCATCTCCAGGGGCGCCGGGTCGGTGGCGCTGGTGGAGCGTCCCCCTTTCGCGAAGACCGACTCGACCTCCGGGAAGTGCTTGATGATCCGGTCCTGGACCTGGATGAGCTGGGAGACCTGAGTGATCGAGGCGCCGGGCAATGCCGTCGGCATGTAGAGAAGGGTCCCTTCGTAGAGGGGCGGCATGAACTCCGAGCCAAATTTAAGGAAAACCGGCACAGTGGCCGCCATGGCAAGGAGGGCCAGCACAAGAGTGGTCTTCTTCCATCTGAGCACCAGGTGCACAACCGGTTGGTAGGCCCAGATCAGGAATCGGTTAATCGGGTTCTTCTCCTCCGGCTGGATCTTTCCCCGGATAAGGAGGACCATGAGAAGTGGTCCAAGGGTGACAGCGAGGAAGGCCGCGAAGAGCATGGAAAAGGTCTTCGTAAAGGCCAGCGGACGGAACATGCGGCCCTCCTGTGCCTCCAGCGTGAAGACCGGGAGGAAGGAGACCGTAATGATCAGCAATGAGAAGAAGAGCGGACGCCCCACCTGTTGGGCCGCTTCGATCAGGAGGCGGGTCCGGTCGATCGGACGCCCGTCCTTCTCCCACTCCTCGAGTCGCGTGTGGGCGTTCTCCACCATGATGATGGCAGCGTCGATCATGGCGCCAATCGCAATGGCGATCCCCCCCAGCGACATGATGTTCGAGCCGACGCCGATGTAGTACATGGCGATGAACGACATCAGGATGGCGACCGGCAGGGTGAGGATCACCACCAGCGCGCTCCGAAAATGAAAGAGGAACACGATGATCACGAGACTGACGATCAGGCTCTCCTCGATCAGCTTCTCCTTGAGTGTGGCGATGGAGCGGTAGATCAGGTCGGATCGGTCATAGGTGGTGATGATCTTGACACCCTTCGGCAGTGAAGGGGTGATCGTCTTGATCTTCTCCTTAATCCGGTGGATCACATCCAGGGCGTTTTCGCCATACCGGATCACCACGATCCCGCCGGCCACGTCACCCTGACCATTGAGCTCGGCGGCGCCTCGGCGGATGTCCGGCCCGAGGCCCACCCGGCCGATGTCCCTGACGAGGACCGGAGTGCCACGTTCGTTGGTCCCGACGACGATTGCCTCGATGTCTTTGAGGGACTTGATGTAGCCGAGGCCGCGGACCATGTACTCCCGTCCGCTGAACTCCACCACCCGGCCGCCGGTGTCGTTGTTCCCCTTCCGGATGGCCTCGATGACCCGATCCAGTGGAAGCTTGAAACCCAGAAGGGTCGCGGGATCGATCGAGACCTGGTACTGCTTGACGAAGCCGCCAACCCGCGCCACTTCGGCCACGCCCGGCACCGCGAGCAGCCAGTGGTGGACGTACCAGTCGTTCAGCGTGCGAAGCTGGGCCAAGTCGTGCCGTCCGGTCTCGTCCACAAGCGCATACTCGAACCCCCAGCCCACGCCGGTCGCATCTGGCCCCAGGACCGGGGTCACCCCCTGGGGCAATCTCCCCTGCACCCCTTGCATATACTCGAGCACTCGGCTTCTGGCCCAGTAGAGGTTGGTGCCATCCTCGAAGATGATGTAGACAAACGAGAT
>JACQEV010000228.1 GCA_016200385.1 Candidatus Methylomirabilota bacterium | reverse complement strand
GTCGCACATCTCGTTCAACTTGATCAGAGAGGCGGCATGCAGGTTCCCCGTCATCGTGCCGAGAGCGAAGATCGTCTCGAACTCCGGCATCTTCGCCACTGTTCCCGCGAACTCCCCCTCCTGCACCTGATAGGTCTTGCCACAGGCCACCGAGCACTTCAGGCAGGTCGTATCCTTCTTGAAGTAGACCTCCTTGAACCGTTCCGCGCTGATCTCATATGCTCCCTCGCAGACCTCTGTCCGTTCGTTGAGGGTGCCGAGGGCCCCGATGGCGTTCGTCGCGTTGACGAGGAAGGGGGTCCCGTAGCTTGACAAGGCGGCGGTCCCGGTCTTGATGGGCTGGTGGCTCTCGGAGAGGAGAGTCTTGAGCCCGGCGGGGTCGGCCACCTCGGTCTTGCGCCCTCCCCTGACCGCCACCGCCTTTAATCGCTTGGCGCCCATGACCGCGCCGATGCCACCACGGCCCGACAGCCCCTCCCGATTCTTCCAATAGTGAGCGATGGCCGCGAAGCGCACCAGGTTCTCGCCGGCGGGGCCGATGGCAATCGCGTCAGCCTCCGGCCCTTCTACCGCCTGGATCGCCTGCACAGCCTCGATCGTTGTCTTTCCCCAGAGATGCGAGGCGGGCTTGACAGAGGCACCGGACTCCTCCACCAGGAGGTAGACCGGCCGATCGGCCTTGCCCGAGATGGCGATGGCGTCGAAGCCAGTCCGCTTCATCGTGGCGGGGAAGCGGCCGCCGAACGTGGAGTCGAAGAAGAGACCGGTGAGGGGGGATTTGGACGCCACGCAGGCGCGGCTGTTGCCGACGACCGTCGTATCGGTGATGGGACCGACAGCAAAGACGATCAGGTTGTCAGGATCGAAGGGGTCGATACCTGGCCGCACATGGTCGTAGAGGAGCTTGGCCGCGAAGCCGTTGCCACCAAGATAGCGACGAGCGAATGCCTCATCGAACGACTCAATATGAGCCGCCGAAGAGGTCAGATCAACGAAAAGGATTCTTCCACCATATCCTAGCATCCAAACCCCATGTATTTTCGTGACGACTCTACCGCAACGATCCAGGGCAGTCAAGGCCACGGGCGCCAGGCATCTGGATTTCCCTTGACTTTTCGATCAGCTATGTGATAGGCAAAAGCCCTAAGCTTCCGGGGGGAGGCGATCCTGAGCAGGTCGTTCGGCCCAAGGGTCACCGATCAGGCCGATAGTCGGATCGGCGCAAAAAGGAGGGTATGACATGGCAGTGAAGAAGCGGGGGACTATTACTAGACGGGACTTTATCAAGGCTGCCGGGGCAGGAGCGCTCGCTGCGGGGCTGGGCCCGGCGATTATCATCCCCGGGCGCGCCCACGCGGCAAAGAAGAAGCTGAAGATCCTCCAGTGGGTCCACTTCGTTCCAGCCTATGATGAGTGGTTCAACAAGACATACATCAAGGAATGGGGGGAGGCGAACGACACGGAGGTCACCGTTGACAACGTCGGCCTCGCCGCGCTGAATGCCCAAGGTGCCGCCGAGGTCGCTGCCCAGAAGGGTCACGACCTGTTCCTCTTCATGTGGCCTTCGCCAACCTTTGAAGACCAGGTCATCGACCACAAGGAGATCTACGAGGAGTGCCGTCGCAAGTACGGTGATCCGATCGACCTCGCCATCAAGAGCACCTACAACCCCAAGACCAAGAAGTATTACGGCTTCTCAGACTCTTTCGTCCCCGACCCCGTTAACTACCGGCAAGACCTCTTCACGGCGGTGGGAATGCCCAAGGGACCATCCACCTGGGACGATGTCCGGGTCGGCGGGCGGAAGATCAAACAGCAGTTCGGCAATCCCGTGGGCATCGGCCTGTCTCCAGAAATCGACACGGGCATGGCGATGCGAACGATCATGTACTCCTTCGGAGCCTCGGAGCAGGACAGAGACGGCAATCTAATCCTGAACTCCAAGGAGACGCTCGAGGCGGTCAAGTTCGTCAAGGCCCTCTTCGAGGAGACCATGACCCCGGAGGTCTTCGCCTGGGACGCCTCCTCCAATAACCGGGGAGTCGTTTCCGGTAAGCTCTCAGTGGTCTTGAACGCCATCTCTACCACGCGGGTTGCCGAGAAGGAAAACCCGGACATGTCCAAGAAGATCCAGTTGACGAAGGCCCTGAAGGGCCCGGTGCGGGCCATTGGGCTCGAGCACGTCATGGACTGCTACGTCATCTGGAAATTCGCCGAGAATAAAGAGGGAGCCAAGAAGTTCCTCGTTGACTATGTCGGCAACTTCAGGAAGGCTTTCATGGCCAGCGAGTTTTACAACTTCCCCTGTTTCCCCAAAACCGTTCCCGATTTGAAGAAGGCTATCGCCCACGATCCCAAAGCCCACCCACCCGATAAGTACAAAGTCCTGGAAGACGTCCTGAGCTGGGCGACCAACGTCGGGTACCCGGGCTACGCCAATGCGGCGATCGACGAGATCTTCGCGACATGGGTGATTAACAATATGTTCGCCAAGGCTGCCAGCGGGGCCGAGACCCCCGAGGATGCCATCAAGCAGGCGGATGCGGCCTGCAAGCGGATCTTCGCGAAATGGAAGGAGAAGGGGCTCGTGTAGTCCGGCGAGCGTTAAATCAATCGACTATGCATTCGGCCGGGTAGAGGCATCCTGTTGCCGGAAGGAGGCTCCCCCAAAAGGAGCCTCCTTCCACGTTGCCTGGCAACGCAATGTGAGCGGTAGGGTTTTCTCCACGAGAGTAAAGTAAGGTAGCGTATGGCGACTGTGGAAACACGGAACATCAAGAAGTACTTCGGAGACGTCGCGGCGGTGAACGGGGTTGACCTCTCCACCCGGGAGGGGGAATTCCTGGTTCTCCTGGGGCCCTCAGGCTGCGGGAAGACCACGCTCCTGCGCATGATCGCAGGCCTTGAAGAGCCTACCTCCGGGGAGATCCTCATCGGAGGGCAGGTGGTGAACGATCTTCCGCCGCGCGCGAGGAAGATCGCCATGGTTTTCCAGAGTTATGCCCTCTATCCCCACATGACCGTTTTCAAGAATATCGCCTTCCCGCTGAAGGCCCAGGGGGTGGCGAAGGAGACCTGGCATTCAAAGGTTGAATGGGCCGCCTCGATGTTCGGCATCGAGAAGCTGCTCCACCGCAAGCCGCGTGAACTCTCGGGGGGAGAAAGACAGCGCGTGGCCTTGGCCAGGGCTCTCGTCAGGGAGCCGACCGTCTTCCTGCTGGACGAGCCCCTCTCCAATCTGGATGCGAAGCTGCGGACCTCGGCTCGGGAGGAGTTGCAGCAGTTCCAGCGCAGGATCGGGACGACCACCATTTACGTGACCCACGATCAGGTTGAAGCCATGGGCCTGGGCGACCGCATCGCCGTCATGAACCAGGGGACGGTGAGGCAGCTTGGAATTCCCCAGGAGATCTACCATGAGCCGGCAGATACCTTTGTCGCCACCTTCCTGGGGTCGCCTCCGATGAACCTTGTCGAGTACCATGATGTCATCGTGGGCTTCCGCCCTGAGACTTTCCTTCCCAGAGAGGTTTACAGAGCCCAGGAAACCCTGGAAACCTTCCAGTTCAAAGTGACACGGATCGAACACCTTGGGGCGGATCGGCTCCTTTACGGGTTCCTGGGCGGCAAGCTTGCGGATGCCCATGTCATCTCGCATCAACGCCCTCCTCGATAGCGAGCAGTGGCTTGGCCGGGTCATGATCGCCCCCGCCGTCCTGTACATCGTTTTGCTGATTGGGTTCCCCTTCTTCTTGGCCCTCTACTACAGTCTTAGCGACATCACGATTGGAAGCAGGACCATGCACTTCGTAGGCTTGAAGAACTTCAGGGCCGTGATCCAGACCCCCCTCTTCCAACAGTCTCTCAAGAATACCCTGATCTTCACCTTCGTCTCTCAGGCCGTGGTCCTGGTGCTGGCGAAGGCGCTGGCCCTGGCCCTGTTAAAGGATTTCAGGGGAAAATGGCTGGTGCGGCTCCTGATCTTGCTCCCGTGGGTTGCGCCTATCTCGCTAGGTACCATCGGCTGGCTATGGATGCTGGATTCGATCTATAGCATCATCAACTGGATACTTCAGGCTGTAGGTATCTTCGGGCCCAAGACCTGGCCCATCTGGCTGGGGGTGCCTCACCTGGCCATGGGCTCGGTCATCGCGGTGCACGTCTGGCGACAGCTACCCCTGGCCACAGTGATCCTCCTGGGTGGGCTCAGCTCGATCCCGCATGACCTCCATGACGCAGCCGCTGTTGATGGGGCCGGCTTCTGGCGACACCTCTTCCAAATTACCATCCCGCTGGTCCTCCCGATCATGATCGTGGCCGTCCTCTTTGGCATGGTGTTCACGTTCACTGACATGATCGTGATCTTCGTCCTGACCCGGGGCGGTCCTTACGACACCACCCAGGTTCTGGCCAGCCTGGCCTTCTTCACGGGCATCATGGGAGGAGACCTCGCCGAAGGCGCGGCCATCTCCCTGTTTCTCTTCCCAGTCCTCGTCGCCGCGGCCTTCGTCTTCCTTCGGATCGCCAGGCGGGCGGAGGTAACGTAAGATGTCGCCTCTCGTTCGGAAATTGAAGAGATGGGGGGCTCGTTGTTCCCACCTCCTCATCGTGGCCGCCTTCACGATCTTCGCCGCCTTCCCCTTTTACTGGATGCTCGTCACCACTTTCAAACGGACTCCAGATCTCATGAGCATCAAGAACAACCCATTCCTCTACAACCAGCCCCCGACCCTGGAGCACTTGCGGGTCCTGTTCTTTGACACGCTCTACGGCAGATGGCTCTGGAACACTGCCCTCGTGGGGACCTTCGTGGTGGCCATCACCCTCCTTCTGGCGGTCCCGGCGGCCTACAGCCTCGCCCGATTGACGGGGCGGGTGGGAGAACAGCTCGGCATCGGGATCTTTCTCACCTACTTGGTCCCGCCCACCATCCTGTTTATCCCCCTCGCGCGGGTCGTCTCCAATCTCGGTCTAAAAGACTCTCTCTGGTCCCTGATCGTGGTCTATCCAAGCTTCACCATCCCGTTCTGCACCTGGCTCTTGATGGGGTTCTTCAAGGCCATCCCAAGGGACCTCGAAGAGGCAGCGATGATCGATGGCCTGAGCCGGTTCGGGGCGTTTGTGAAGGTGGTGATCCCGATCTCGGTCGCGGGAATCCTCA
>JACQEV010000216.1 GCA_016200385.1 Candidatus Methylomirabilota bacterium | reverse complement strand
GACTGGCTGAGCATCCAACAGACCATGTGGAACTATGTGGGCCTCATTCGCAGCACAAAACGGCTTAACCGGGCCCATGAGATCCTGCGGGAGCTGGATGTTGAGATCTCCAGATTCTACGAAAAAGCCGAGGTGACCGATGTAATGATTGGCCTCCGCAACGGCATTCAAACCGCGCTTGTCATCCTGCTGGCCGCGATGGAATGCCGGCAGAGCCGGGGCTGCCACTACCGGATCGACTAACTATCGAATGTAGAACCGGATTCTCTATGGCGGTCTAGCGGGGGGATCGGTGTGAACGACAGCGCAAGGTTCCGGTTTCCATGTTTGATTGTTCCCCATTCTTCTAGAAGAGAACTGCGGGAGGAGAGATCATGAAAGCGGTTCGATTCCACGAGCACGGTGGTCCTGAGGTCCTGAAGTATGAGGATGCTCCAGACCCTGTCATAGGCCCGCATGAAGTACTGGTCAGGGTGAGGGCCTGCGCCCTTAATCATCTTGATGTCTGGGTGCGGCAAGGGATGCCAGGGCTAAAGATCCCGTTGCCCCACATTTCCGGTTCCGACATCGCTGGTGAGGTGGCAGCGGTGGGAAGCATCGTGACTCGAATCAAGCCCGGTCAACGGGTGGTTGTCTCACCGGGGATTAGCTGTGGCCAGTGTCCCCACTGTCTCTCTGGGCGTGACAACCTTTGTGCTTCGTATCAGATCATCGGCGGATACCGGATCGACGGCGGATACGCTGAGTACGTGAAGCTTCCCGAGGTGAACATCTTGCCTATCCCGGACGGGGT
Organism: Candidatus Methylomirabilota bacterium; assembly: GCA_016200385.1. Lineage (GTDB taxonomy): Bacteria > Methylomirabilota > Methylomirabilia > Methylomirabilales > Methylomirabilaceae > Methylomirabilis. Next base: position 4,753 of record JACQEV010000216.1, on the reverse strand, counting down.
GGCCTTTGAAGCGGCTGCGGCGTTCCCGCTCACCTTCCTCACCGCCTGGAATATGCTGGTGACTCTTGGGAGGGTGAGGTCCGGCGACGAGGTGCTGGTCATGGGGGCCGGAAGCGGGGTTGGGAGCGCCGCCGTTCAGATCGCCAAGCTGTTCGGCGCCCGCGTCATCGCGACTGCCAGCACCGACGAGAAGCTCGCTAAGGCGAAGGAGCTCGGTGCCGATGAGGGAATCAACTACGCAAGTCAAGACCTGGTGGCCGAGGTACGGCGCCTCACGGCCAAGCGCGGGGTGGATATCATCTTCGAGCACGTTGGCGGCACCGTCTTCGAGAAGTTGATCCCAATCCTGGCGGCCGGAGGCCGCCTGGTCACGTGCGGTGCCACGGCCGGCTACCTGGCTCAGACGGACATCCGTTACCTCTTCATGCGAGAAGTGTCGATCTTGGGCGCCCACATGGGTTCCAAAGCCGACCTGCTTCGGATCAAGAAGGAGTTGGAGCGCGGAACGCTCAAGCCGGTGGTGGATCAGATCTTCCCATTGAAAGATGCTGCGCAAGCGCAACGCGCAATGGAGGATCGTAAGCTGTTTGGCAAGTTGGTGCTGGTGGTCGAGTGACTTCAGGGGGGCAGGTGGAGCAGGATTGGTGGAAGCAGGTGCCGCCCCTGATTTTGGATCGAGAGGGGCGATGGTACGACCAGGGCGTCCAGGTCACCAGCCCGCGCCTTGCAGAGGTCCTGCTCACTCACCTGAACAAGGACGAAGAGGGACGTTATTTGGTGATGGTCGGGCGGGAGAAGCGGTATGTTGAGGTGGAGGATGCGCCGTATCGGGCGCTCGGGATCGAAATCGCAGGTGATGTGGAGGGCTCGGAACGATTATTCGTCAGACTCAACAACGGAGACCTTGAGCCCTTCGATCCGGCCACCTTTTGGATCGGCGGGGACGGCACGCCCTACTGCCGCGTGAAAGATAGTCTCCACAAGGTCCGATTCACGGTGGAGGCGTACCGTCAGCTCTCCGCCTTCATTACCGAGGAGGTTGGTGCCGGCTGTTATTTCCTCCATATTGGGTCTTGTCGGATTCCCGTGCCAGTCGGTGATGGGTAGAAACTGATCCGTGATCTTCTTCGCCCTCCCACCCCTTCCTTCCTCTATCGCCGCTGTGAGATCTCCAAGAGGTATCCATCCGGGTCCTTCACGATGAACATCATACTGCCCCAGGGGGTCGTCCTGGGGGTGGTCAGAATCTCGGCCCCGATGCGCGTCAGCTTCGCGTAAGTCCCTTCTAGGTCAGCGGTTGGGAAGGTCAGATAGACGCCCCAGCCACGTCGCTCCGGCATCGGATCGACTCTCCAGATTGCTGTCTCGGCCGGCATCAGATCCTCATGGATGGTTAGGGAGATCGGGCCGAGGTCGAATCGGGTGTGTCGCGCATCTTCAGATGCGGGGGCCTGCTCCAGGAGTTCGCGATAGAACCGAACCGAGCGACCAAGATCGCTGACGAGCAAAAAGACCTGCGACAAACCGGTCAGCATGTCTCCCTCCGAAGGCGATGTTCCAAGGTCCCGTGGCCAGGTCTCATGTCATCCCGAACATCGAACACAGAATCCAGGGCTTGGGGCCGGGAACTTTTCAAGGCCGGAATCCTTCACCTGTGCATGTGGCTATGAAGGGACCGAGCCGCAAACACCCGTCGTAAGCGTCAGAGGTCCGTGAGCATCCGCGCCGGGTGGCGCAGCAGGGTTACCTTGCTCTCAGGGTCGTTGATCCAGCGCACGGGCATCTCCCGAACGGCGTACCCCAGTTGCATCGCGATGAGGATCGCCTCAACGTCGAAGGTGAAGCCGTTAATGCGCGTTCGTTGGAATACGTTATGCGCGGCTTCGCGACGAAAGAGTTTGAATCCACACTGTGTATCTCGGAATGGAATCCGCAACATGGCCCGCACTAGGTAATTGAACAGCTTCCCCAGCGATTCTCTAAGAGTCTGCGAGATAATAACTGACACAAGTTAGCTCCCATGTGGTCGGATGGAGTAGTTCCAGTCGCCATGGAAGGGATCTGGTGTATGCCCGATCGTGGCCATTTGTTCGTCAGTGACGTGGACTTCTTTGGGATAGCGGCGCGTGTCCAGGATGCAGCGCACCTTCAGTCCTGTGGATGTTCGCGTGTTGGCGATGAGATTCACAATCGTGGCGTGGGTCAGCAGCGGTTGCCCGCGCCAGTTCTGGCTGATGAACGAGAACAGCCGATGCTCGATCTTATTCCACTTGCTTGTTCCGGGCGGCAGGTGACACACATGAATCGTCAGTCCGGTCGCATTGGCCAGCCGCTGCAGTTCCCACTTCCACAGTCGCACCCGACTGCCATTGCTTCCGCCACTGTCGGCCACGATGAGGAGCGACGTGGCCCGCGGATACCCCTTCACTCCCATCGCCGTCCACCAGCGGCGGATGGTGTGCACCGCAAAGGATGCCGTATCATGATCGACCCCCACGCTCACCCGGCCCCTGTTCTTGGCCAGATCATACACGCCATACGGTATCGCCTTGCCCTGCTTGGGATCGACGAAGTCATGCACGCGAACCCGTTGCGGATTCCCACGGAGACGCCATTCCCGCCCGCCATTCTTGAAGTCTCCGACCAGGTCCTTCTTCTTGGTGTCGACCGAGATCGCCGGGTGCCGGAGCCGAAGCCGACTGACCGCCTTGGCGTTGATATGCCGACACTGGGCGTCGCGATCCGGATGGCGGGTTCCCTCTTTGGTCTTGCGATTGGCCTGGAGGCTGTAGCCCAGCTCGTACAGCAGTTGCCTGACCAGCCAGTCACTGCCTTGATGGCCCCGCGCCACCACGTCCCTCGCCAGGCGCCGGGTGCTCTTGCAGGTCCAACGCAGAGGCGACTCCGGATCGCCTCGACTTACCGGGTCCACCAATCGCTCCAGCGTCACGCTCAAGCTCGGATCGATCGCCGTCGCGGACTTGCGGCCGCCGCCTTGCCGGCGAATGCGACCTCTCTCCAGACCACTCCCGCCTTGGACCTCCTCAATCCCGCGAACAATCGTACTCCGCGAGATCCCCGTCGCTCTTGCCACGAGAGCGACGCCCCCATAGCCAAGGGCTTGTGCCTCTGTCACCGCCCACAGCCGGCGCGTCCGCTCATGGAGCGACCCCTTCAGCATCCAATACTTCTGGCGGATCACTTGGACTTGCGTCACGCACAGACTATCGCTCAATCAATGGAGTTGTGCCAGTTATGTTCTCGCGGCCCCTTAGGAGTACCACTCACGATCGCGCAACCTCCACCCGTGCAGGTTGTGATTGATGCCACGCCCGCTGAGCCGCCAGCGGCAATGTCGATCCTAACCTTATCGATGGCATTTGGCTGTTGAATACGTACCGTTGTTGTCGGACAGCTAAACTGTCCGAGTTCTTTGACAGCTCAACTGTCCCCTAGACGGCCTCCAACAAGGAGGTGGCCATGGGACAGGAACGCTGGCAGGTGTGCCCGGAGCTCGTCCGGCACCTCCTCCAGGGCAAGCTCAGTCTTCAAGATGAGCTGCGGGGCCTGTCCGACTTCGAGGAGGTCCATCGGCCGCTTGGGGATGCGGTCAGTTCACATGTCTTACAACACGCATTGGGACGCCTTTACAGTGGTTAGAGCCTATAGTATCATGAGCCTGCCCCAGGGAGAGTTGCGGCTTCCTGAAAAGCAGAGACAACCCTATGCATCAGGACAGAACCCAGGGAGTTCGCGCAATAATTGGACGTGCCTTGTAGTCAGCCTCTGGTGGGCATTCAAAAAGGGAACGGAACGGCAGCACGTGAAGGGACTTGCGAAAGAGGCGCGTATCAAACGACCAGGACCAGTGAGCGGGATATGGGGTCGGCAATCCGAATAGTCGCCATCGTGTTGATGGCGCGTGAGTGTTAATAGAAATGAAGTATTCGTCAACACAGCGAGCGATTGTCTCGGTCACCCTGTTTACTTTGGGATCGGGGTGTCAGTCAGAGCAGAAGACCGCAAAGGAACAATTCGAGCAGCGCTGGGCCTATGTAGAGAAAGGTGTGTGGGATGAGGCCGTCAGGGAGTTCAAAGAAGCGGTCCGGCTCGATCCAGGGGATGCGAGAGCGCACCATAGTCTTGGGGTCGCCTTTGCGAGAAAGGGCTCTTGGGACCTTGCCTTGGTGGAATTCAAGGAAGCAATCCGACTGGAGCCGGAGTTGCCCCAACCGCACTACGGGCTTGGGACGGCCTACGTGCGAAAGGGTGACCGGAGCGAGGCCATGGAGCAATACAAGTGGCTGAAGGACCGGGCTCCCATGTTGGCCAGGCGTCTACTCAATCGAATCAACGGCAAGTGGTCGAATGACGAAGACGCAGGAAGTCATCCGTAAAGAGGCGAATCATCGCGGCTGGGGATTGATGTGACACTGAACATCGCGCATCGGGGGGCCTCGGCGTATGCGCCCGAGAACACGATGGCCGCATTTGAAAAGGCGGTCGAGCTGGGGGCCGACGTCCTGGAGCTGGATCTTCATCTGACGCGGGATAACGAGCTGGTCGTGATTCACGACGACACGCTTGATCGGACGACCGATGGCCGCGGGCCGGTGAACGAGCGAAGTCTCAAAGACCTCGCGCGGCTGGACGCAGGAGTATGGTTCGGTCAAGATTTTGTCGGTCAGCGAATTCCGATGCTCTCCGAGGTCCTCGAGCGCTTTGCTGGAAAGGTACCCCTGGCGCTCGAGGT
>JACQEV010000230.1 GCA_016200385.1 Candidatus Methylomirabilota bacterium | reverse complement strand
GCCAGGGCGACGGCCAGCCCACCCTCTGAGCAGTCGTGCGCCGAACGGACGATCCCACGCCGAATCGCCTCAAGACAGGCGCGCTGAGCTGCCTGCTCCGTCGCAAGATCCAACGACGGCGGCTCACCCCGGACCAGGCCGAACCGCACCGCGAGATACTCGCTCGCTCCCAGCTCCTCCTTCGTTTCCCCCAGGAGTGCCACCAGATCCCCCTCGGTCTTGAACCACTGGTCGGTGGCGTGGGCCACATCTTCCAGGAGGCCGATCATCCCGATGATGGGTGTGGGAAATATCGCGTGTCCTGATGTCTCATTGTAGAAGCTCACGTTGCCGCCGGTGACGGGCGTGTGCATGGCACGGCAGGCCTCGCCGATCCCCTTGACCGCCTCCACGAATTGCCACATGATCGCCGGTCGCTCTGGACTCCCGAAGTTCAGACAGTTGGTGATCGCGAGCGGCTCTCCGCCCGCGCAGACCACATTTCTGGCCGCCTCGACCACGGCGATCATCCCTCCCCGATAGGGATCTATCGCGCAGTAGCGGCCGTTGCCATCGGTGGACAGGGCAATGGCGCGTCTGCCCCCTGGAAGCCGGAGGACAACGGCGTCCGATCCAGGCCGGACCACTGTGTTCAAGAACAGCATGTGATCGTACCGCTCCCAGATCGGCTCTTTACAGGCGAGGTTCGGCGACTGCAGCAGCTCGAGGAGCGCCGCCGCATAATCGCCAGGCGGTGGAACGGACGAGAGATCGAGCCGACGCGATTCCCTGATCTCGTCAGGAGGGCTCATCGGCCGGTGATAGGCCGGTGCACCATCAGCGAGTGCGGCGGCCGGGATTTCTGCCACCAGCCTCCCGTGATCGAGGACCCGCAACAGCCCGCCCTCGGTGACCCGCCCGATCACCTCCGCATCGAGGTCCCACTTCTCGAACACCTTTCTGACACGCGCCTCGCGTCCCCGCTTGGCCACCACGAGCATCCGCTCCTGCGACTCCGAGAGCATCAGTTCATACGGAGTCATCCCTTGCTCTCGCCGGGGAACGAGAGCGAGGTCGATCTCGATCCCGGTCCCGCCGCGGCTGGCCATCTCGGCCGTGGCGCAGCTCAGGCCCGCGGCGCCCATGTCCTGGACCGCGACCAGATCGTCCCCTTCCATCAGTTCGAGACAGGCTTCGATCAGCAGCTTTTCCCGAAATGGGTCACCGACTTGGACCGTTGGGCGCCTCGCTTCGGATCCTTCATCGAAGGCGCCAGAGGCCATCGTGGCGCCATGGATACCATCGCGGCCGGTCTTGGCCCCGGCATAGATCACTGGATTGCCGACCCCACCCGCCCTGGCGAAGAAGAGCCGATCTTTCCTGGCGATCCCGACGCACATGACGTTCACCAACGGGTTCGAGCTGTACGGCTCGGCAAAGAAGGCCTCTCCTCCCACGGTCGGCACGCCTACCGCGTTCCCGTACCCTGCGATTCCGGCCACCACGCCGCAGAACAGGTAGCGGTTCTTCGGATCGGCCAGCGGACCGAACCGGAGCGAGTCGAAGAGCGCGATCGGCCTCGCGCCCATCGTGAAGATGTCCCGGATGATCCCCCCCACCCCCGTGGCGGCCCCCTGGTATGGCTCGATGAAGGAGGGGTGGTTATGGCTTTCCATCTTGAAGACGAGTGCGAGACCATCCCCGATGTCCAGGACACCGGCGTTCTCGCCAGGGCCCTGGAGGACACGGGAGCCCTTCGTTGGAAGCGTGGCCAGATGGACCTTCGAGCTCTTGTAGCTGCAGTGCTCTGACCACATGGCGGAAAAGACCCCAAGCTCGGTCAGGTTCGGCTCTCGACCCAGGATCGCGAGGATCCGATCGTACTCCTCAGCCGTGAGGCCGTGCGACTCGACAAGATCGGAGGTAATCAGGGAGACAGTCATGGGGGGCGTCAGGCGCGAGCGAAGGTGTCGAGGATCGACGCGAACATCACGCGTCCATCCTCGGAGCCAAGGATCGCCTCGGCGGCCCGCTCCGGATGGGGCATCAGGCCGAGGACATTGCGGCGCGCGTTGCAGACGCCGGCGATATGGTCAAGCGAGCCGTTAGGGTTCGCCTCCTTCGCGAGCTCGCCGCCCTCGTCGCAGTAGCGAAAGACGATCTGGTCGTTCTCAACCAACTGCTTCAGGGCCGCGTCGTCGATGTAATATCGCCCTTCGCCGTGCGAGATCGGCATCCGCACTACCTGCCCACGTGTCATGGCAGAGGTGAAGGGGGTCTGCTGGCTCTCCACTCTCAGATGGACCCATTTGCACCGATAGTGCATGCAATCATTGCGCAAGAGGGCACCGGCCAACAGGCCAGCCTCTGTCAAGATCTGAAATCCGTTGCAGCTGCCGAGGACCAGGCCACCTCTTTTGGCAAACCGGGCCACCTCTTTCATGACGGGAGAGAATCGCGCGATCGCGCCGGTCCGGAGGTAGTCGCCATGGGCGAAGCCTCCTGGCAGGATCACGCAATCGGCGCCTTGAAGATCAGCCTCCTTATGCCACAGATAACACGCCTCCTCCTTCAGGACGTTCACGATGACATGATAGAAGTCCTGTTGACTCCAGGAGCCGGGAAAGACCACGATGCCGAACTTCATCCCCCAGCCTCCTCCAACTCAAAGCTGTAGTCTTCAATGACCGGGTTCACAAGGAGTCGCCTGCACATCTCCTCGACCTGTGCGGCGGTCTGTTCCCTGGCGTGACCGTCCAGCCTGATCACCAGAAACTTCCCGATACGAACGTCTGCTACTCCCCTGAATCCTAATGTTTCAAGGGCGGACTTCACGGTGTCCCCCTGGGCGTCGAGGACGCCCGGCTTCAGCGTGACATAGATTTTCGCAGTCAACATGATACACGTTCCATGTTCCAAGTTCTGGGTTCCAGGTTATGCTTCGCTGTTCCGGGCTCCGAGTTAATTCCTCAACGTGGAACCTGGCACCTGGAACCCGGAACTCTCGATGAATCAGAGGCCTACGCGAGCGAAGATATCGTCCAGATGACGCAGATGATAGCCCAGATCGAAGCACTTTTCAACCTCGGCAGGCGAGAGGTGACGGCGGATCTCTTGGTCGACGAGCAGGAGTTGCTTGAAGGGCTCACGCGACTCCCAGGCCTTCATGGCGTGTCGCTGCACCAGCCGGTAGGCCTCGTCACGGCTGAGGCCCTTGTCCACCAGCGCCAACAAAACCGCCTCCGAAAAGACCACGCCCTCCGTCAGGTCAAGGTTCTGGCGCATTCGATCCGGATAGACTCGGAGACCCTCCAGGACCTCACGGAAGCGAACCAGGAGGTAGTCAAGCAGGATGGTCGCGTCTGGAAGGACGACCCGTTCCACGGATGAGTGGCTGATATCCCGTTCGTGCCAGAGGGGAACGTTCTCCAGGCTCGCCTGGGCGTAGGCTCGCAGCAGCCTCGCCAACCCGGACACCTGTTCGCACGCGACCGGGTTCCGTTTGTGAGGCATGGCCGACGATCCCTTCTGTCCCTCGACAAAGGGCTCTTCGACCTCACGGACCTCTGTCCGCTGCAGGTGGCGGATCTCGGTGGCGAACTTATCCAGTGAGGTCCCGATCAGGGCGAGCGTCAGCAGAAACTCAGCGTGCCGGTCCCTGGAGAGAATCTGGCTGGAAATCGGCGCCGGGGTAAGCCCGAGCCGGGTGCAGACGTACTGCCCCACGAACGGCGGCAGGTGAGCGAAGGTCCCGACGGCGCCCGAGAGCTTCCCATATGCCACCGCTTCCTTCGCCCGTCGGAGGCGATCGAGATCGCGCCCCGCTTCGGTATACCAGAGCGCCAGCTTCAAACCAAAGGTCACCGGCTCAGCATGCACGCCATGCGTCCGCCCGATCATCACCGTCCGCTTGTGGCGGCGGGCGAGATCGGCGAGAACCAGCCTGAGGGCCTCCAGATCTTCCACGAGAATGGTGGCAGCCCGCTGAAGCTGAACAGCAAGGGCGGTATCGACCACATCATACGAGGTCAGCCCAAGATGGATATACCGCGCCTCCGGGCCGACCCGCTCCACCACCGCCGAGACAAAGGCGATGACATCGTGGCGAACCTCCCGTTCGATCTCGTCGATGCGGCGAATATCGTAGCCGGCCCGCTCCCGGATGACGGCGAGCGCCTCCCGCGGGACCTTGCCCAGCTCGGCCCAGGCCTCGCACGCCAGCAGCTCGATACGAAGCCAGGTGTCATAGCGACTCCGCGGTTCCCACACGGACGCCATCCGGGGAAGCGTATAGCGGGAGATCATCGCTCCTCCTCGTTACACACGCCTATGGTTCCGGTTGCCCAGTGGCGACGTCGCATTGTCAAGACAACGAAGCCTGGCCTGAGCTCCGTCGAAGGAAGGGATTCGGCCGGATCGGCCGTCAGGAGAGCAGCGCGGCCTGGGGGACAGGGCCGATGAAGGTAATGGTGAAGGCCTCGTCGCGCAAGATCCGCCGGGCAAGCGACTGGAACTGATCGATTGACACCGCTTCGATTTCGGAGATGATCTCATCGAGATCATGGTTGCGCTCGAGGTAGATCTCCGTTTTGGCAAGGCGAGTCATCCGGCTGCTGGTCCCCTCCAGACCGAGGAACAGGTTGCCCTTGAGCTGATCCTTTGCCTGTTGGAGATCGCGGGGAGCAATCGGCTGATCGCGCAAGCGGGCGCACTCCGCGCGGATCAGATCCACCACCTGACCAGAAGACTCGGGACTGGTCCCGGCATACACGACCAGGAGGCCACAGTCGCGGTATGAGGCCTGGTAGGAGTAGATCGAGTACGCCAGGCCACGCTTTTCGCGAACCTCCTGGAAGAGCCGAGAACTCATGCTGCCGCCCAGCATGGCATTCAGCAGGTAGATGGCGTAGCGATCCTCGTGGGCGTAGGGAAGACCGTCTAGCCCCACGCACAGGTGAAGCTGGGCCGTGTCACGCTCCTCGACCCGCACGGCCGCCGTCGAGATGGGTGCCGGGGGATCGGAGTGATGGCTCCGGCCTTCGAAGCCGTCGAATGCCCGCAACACCAGCTCCACCACTCGGTCGTGCTCCAGGTCGCCGGCCGCCGCCACGACCGTGCGGTCTGGCCGATAGAAGCGCTCCATGTGGCGGCGGATATCGCTTTGCGCCAAGCGGAGCACGGTCTCCTTCTGACCCAGGATCGGTCTGGCCACGGGGTGGTCACCCCAGATCGCCTCGGCGAAGAGATCGTGAACCAGGTCATCCGGGGTGTCCTCCACCATCTTGATTTCCTGGAGAACCACCTGCCGTTCTCGATCGATATCCTGGGGGTCGAGGCGAGAGTGGAGAAAGGTATCAGCGAGAAGTTCAATGGCCAGGGGAAGATGCTCGCCCAGCACCTTGGCATAGAAACAGGTGCTCTCCCGACTGGTGAAGGCGTCCAGCGTCCCACCAACGGCATCAACCGCCCTGGCGATCTCCTCCGCGCTCCGCCGCTCTGTCCCCTTGAACAGCATGTGCTCGATGAAGTGCGAAACACCAGCCACCTCCGGCGACTCATCCCGTGAGCCAACCCTGACCCAGACTCCGATCGAAGCCGACTTGACGGACGGCATCCGTTCGGTGAGCACGACCATCCCGTTCGACAGCACCTGGCGGTTGTAGAAGGAGGTCGTCATAGATCAGGAGGATCTCCGCTCGGCCTTTCTCGTGCTTTCGGACTCCAACACCTCTTTGCGACTGAGCCGGATCTTCCCGTTCTTGTCGATGTCGATCACCTTGACCATAACTTCGTCTCCTTCCGACAGCACCTCCTCGACCTTTTTCACCCGTTGTTCGGCAATCTGAGAGATGTGCAACAGCCCATCGGTGCCAGGAAGGATCTGGACAAAGGCGCCAAAGTCCATGATCTTGACCACCTTGCCCAGGTAGACTCTGCCGACCTCAGGGACCTCGACGATCTTACTGATGATCGACAAGGCCTTCTGGGCCGCCGCCTCATCGACCGAGGCGATCTCCACCCGCCCATCGTCGGAGATATCGATCTTCGCCCCTGACTCCGCCACGATCCCCCGGATCACCTTGCCGCCCGGGCCGATCACATCCCGGATCTTATCCACAGGGATCATGATCGTGATGATCCGAGGGGCGTAGACGGAGATGCTCGGCCTTGGCTCCGAGATGGCACGGTCCATCTGGCTCAGGATATGGAGGCGGGCGCGCTTGGCCTGATCCAGCGCCTTCGCCATGAGGGTGGCGGTGATCCCCCCAGTCTTGATGTCCATCTGAAGGGCGGTGACCCCTTTTCGCGTGCCGGCCACCTTAAAGTCCATGTCGCCCAGGTGATCTTCGAGTCCGATGATGTCGGTGAGGATCGCCGTCCGATCCGTCTCCATGACCAGCCCCATCGCCACCCCTGCCACGGCCAACTCGATCGGAACCCCGGCATCCATCAGGCTCAGGCTCGCCCCGCAGACCGTCGACATGGAGGATGAACCGTTCGACTCGAGGATATCCGAGACGATCCGGAGGGTATAGGGAAACTCCTCCTTCGGCGGCAGAACCGCGAGCAGCGCCCGCTCGGCCAGCGCCCCATGCCCGATCTCACGGCGACCGGGGCCACGCATGAACTTGACCTCGCCGACGCTGAACGGCGGGAAGTTGTAATGGAGCATGAACCGCTTGGTCCCTTCGCCCTCGATGTCATCCAATCGCTGTTCATCTTCGGACGTGCCAAGCGTGGTGGTCACGAGGGCTTGCGTCTGACCTCTTGTGAACAGGGCCGATCCGTGCGTTCGCGGGAGGACCCCCACCTCGGCACTGATAGGCCGAACGTCCTCAAGTCCCCGTCCGTCCGCTCGCCGCCCCTCCTCCAGGATCATCCGGCGCAACTCCTCATGCTCGATCTGTTCGAACAGGTGTCTGACCGCTGCTTTCCGATCCTCCGGTTCGTCGCCATACTGGGCGAGGACTTCCTCATAGAGCTGCTGCCGACGGGTTCGGTGCTCCTCCTTTTCGGCAATGCCGGCGAGGGTCCGCAGCCCCCGGCGGGCCAGGCTGCTCACCCGCTCGTGCAACTCGGGATCAACAGGCGGAGCGTTGAAGGGCGCCTTTTCGACCCCAAGTTGCTTGGCGAGCTCCTCCACCATATCGATCAGGGCTTGAATCCCCTTGTGGCCGAACTCAATCGCCTCGACCATCAACTCCTCGGACACCTCTTTGGCCCCGGCCTCGATCATCACCACAGCGGTCCTGGTCCCTGCGACCACCAGATCGATGTCAGCCCCTTCCTGCATGGCATAGGTTGGATTGAGGACGAACTTGCCCCCGACACGGCCGACCCGGACGGCGCCGATCGGCCCGAGGAACGGGATGGACGAGATGGTTAGGGCAGCGGAGGCACCTACCACCGCCAAGACATCAGGGTCGTTCTCCTGATCAGCGGACAAGACGGTGCCGATAATCTGGACATCGTGACGATAACCCTCCGGAAAGAGAGGGCGCAGTGGGCGATCGATGAGGCGGGCGGTGAGGGTTTCCTTGTCATGGGGGCGGCCTTCCCGTTTGAAGAAGCCGCCGGGGATCTTCCCTGCAGCGTAGGCCCGTTCCTGGTAATCGACCGAGAGGGGGAAGAAATCGATACCCTGACGCGGCTGTTTGGAGGCTACCGCCGTGACCAGGATGACCGTGTCGCCGTATCGGACTAACACGGCGCCATCGGCCTGCCGGGCGACACGTCCCGCCTCGATGCTCAGCGATTTGCCTTCGATGATCCGTTCGACGCGACCGCTCACTTCCGGATTCCCAATCTTTCTATGACCTGTTTATATCGGTTGTTATCCTTGCTCCTGAGGTAATCCAGGAGCTTCCGGCGCCGCCCGACAAGGCGAAGCAATCCCCGCCTCGAGTGAAAGTCTTTTTTGTGGACCGTCAGGTGTTCGGTGAGATATTCGATCCGCCCGGTAAGGAGTGCGATCTGTACCTCCGGAGAACCGGAGTCGGTGTCATGAAGCCGATGCTGCCCAATGATCTCTTGCTTGTTTGCAATCGCTTTGGTCACGAAGCCATAACCCCCTTTCTTCTCAAGAAGATACCCGTATCCTCGACGTACGATATCATATGCCTCTAGGGGAGTAAAGCCCATTCTTTCGGAGAAAACCGGGGGAAGGCGGCAAAGACGTCATCGGCCCTCCTCCTGTCGATTTCGATCTGCTGCCGGAGCAGCTCAGGGCTCTCGAAACGCCGCTCGTCCCGCAGTCGTCCAAGAACGAAGAGCGTCAGCGTCTCCCCGTACAGCTCGTGGCTCGCGTCAATGAGGTGCACCTCGATCCGGCGGGCGCCGCCCCCAAACGTCGGAGCTGTCCCGACATTGACCAGCGCGCGTTGCAGTTCCTTGCGGTACCACGCCTGGCCCACGTACACGCCGTCCGGAATCAGCACATCGGCCGTGGCGGGCAGGTTAGCCGTCGGGTAACCCAGCCCTTTTCCCCGCCCGGCTCCCCGCTCAACCTCTCCCCGAATGGCGTAGGGCCGGCCCAGATAGCGGGCAGCCTCGACCAGCTCGCCCCTGGAGAGCAAACCGCGAATCAGGGTCGAGCTCACAATGTGACTGTCCACGGTCATCGCAGGGACCACATCCAGCCCGAACTGGTGCTCTTCTCCAAGCGCTCGGAGGGTGTCGGGAGACCCGGCCCTGCCCTTGCCGAAGGCGAAGTCGTACCCGACACAGACACATCGTGCTCGGAGTCGATCGACCAGGTAGGTCTTGACGAAATCGCGCGGCGGGGTGTCAGCCAAAAAGGGGCTGAAGGTGACCGCTACCAGAAGATCGATGCCGAGGGCTCGTATGATCTCCTGCTTGATCGGCAATGGTGTGATCAGGGGCGGGGCCTTCGAATGGTTTACCACCTCGAGCGGGTGCCGCACAAAGGTGAAGACAGTCGCCGTTCCCCGCTCCTGCCGGGCCCGCCGTACCACGCGACCGAGGATCTCCTGATGCCCAAGGTGGACTCCATCGAAGGTTCCAAGCGCCACCACCACGTAGGGGTAGTCGCCTGCCAGATCCTCCACCCGCTCGACGACGATCATTGCCCGGCCAAGACCCGCACCGGCTTGAGGACCACCCGGCGTGGATCGGTCCCTGCGAACTCCCGACCCGCGACCGTCGCCTCGGCAAGGGAAAGAAGCCGGCGCCGGTACCCCAGCACGCGAACCAAGTCCCCCTTTTCCACTCCAGAGGGGAAGCTGATGAGCGAAGCTGCCACCGTCCCGCTCCCCTGGACGACCGATCGAGAGGACTCGGGGTGGACCCTGACGGCGGGAAGGTGGTCCAGGGCCTCTCCCACGGGGATCAGCACCTCGAGAATGCGCCCCTCCTCAACGACCTTCCTTAGCTGGTCGAGGATGATCGCCTCCTCCACCAGGAAGCGGCCCGACCGGGTTCGCGTCAGTGCAAAGAGGTGCGCGCCGCATCCGAGCTCCCGACCGATGTCGTCGCACAGGGCGCGGGCATACGTCCCCTTGGAGCAACTGACCCGGATCCGAATGAAGGGTAGATCGATTGAGAGAAAGGTGAGATCGTAGATCTTCACCGTGACCGGTTCCCGTTTCACCGTCTCGCCGCGCCGGGCCAGACGATAGAGACGCTCCCCGCGATGCTTCTTGGCGGAAAAGAGCGGTGGCACCTGCTGGATCTCTCCGACAAACCCATTCAGGATCTCTCGAAGTTTGACAGGGTCCACGCTGATGTCATCGGTCTGGGACAGAACCTTCCCGTCTGCATCAAGGGTGTCGGTGGTGATCCCCAGCCGCATCGTGATCAGGTACTCCTTATCGGCCTGGGTGAGGAACTGCGCGATGCGGGTGGCACGTCCGACGCAGACCGGGAGGACCCCGGTGGCCCTCGGATCCAGCGTACCAGTGTGGCCCACGCGGCGGATCTTCAGGAACCGTCGCACGACGTCAACCACATCGTGAGAGGTCATCCCCTCAGACTTGTTGATGTTCAAGACTCCGCTGAGTTCCATCGTAGTTGCCAAGCTTCACACACCAGTGGCAGGCGCGCGCCCCGATTCCCGTTGGCGCGCCCGCAGCCGCTCGACGGTCTCCCACGGGACCTCGACGGCCCCCAGCTCGGCGTCGGCAACGACACCCGCACCGTGAAAATCGCTCCCGCCGGTGGGAACCAGTCGATGTCGACCAACTTCGGCAAGGAGCGATGCCGTGATCTCGGGGGTGTAGCCCTTATAGTAGGCCTCGATCCCCTCCAGGCCAGCCTCCACCATAATTGGGAGCAGGCGGGAGAGATCCAACCGGTAGTCGTTCGCTCCCACGATGATCGGATGGGCCAGGGAGGGTACGCCATGCGCCTCTCTGATCAGACTGATCGCTTCCTGGGGAAGTAGCTTCTCTCCCTCAACATATCCCGGGCCTCCCCGTCTCAGAAAGCGCGAGAAGGCCTCATCCACCGACCCGACGTAGCCCCGCTCGACAAGGGCCCTGGCAATATGGGGCCGCCCCACCGAGCCGCTGTCAGCGATCGCCATCACACGCTCCCAATCGAGCGGGCAGCCCAGTTCTCCCAGCCTCTCCACCATGGCCCGGGCTTGGGTGACCCTGGCCTCCTGAAGCCGGCAAAGGCTTTCGCGCAGGTGGCGGTCATCCGCATGGAGAAGGTAGCCCAGAACATGGATCTCGTCGCCATCCAGATTGGCGCTTACCTCGATCCCCGGGATCACCTCGATCGGAAGACCGGAGGCGGCATCTTGCGCCTCTCGGATCCCATCGACGTTGTCGTGGTCGGTCACGGCCATGACGCGGATCCCGATGCGAGCGGCGGCCCTTACCAGCTCCGCCGGCCGTAGCGCACCATCGGAGGCCGTCGTGTGAAGGTGCAGGTCCACCTGACTCCCCATCGTCACTTCTCTATCGTCCTGTCGGTCTCGATCCGCCGCAGCAGCTCAGCCAGGTGCAGCGTCTCCTCCAGCGAATCATCCGGCAAGAACACCAGTTCCGGCGCATAGCGCAGGCACAGCCGGCGTCCAAGCTCGCCCCGCAGAAAACCCGCCGCGCTCTTCAGACCGACCAGCGCTTCGGGGCGCTGTGTCTCTCCGCCCCCGGCCGAACAGATATAGATCCTCGCATGCCGCAGATCATCGCTCACCCGCACACGGGTGACCGTCACGAAGCCGATCCTCGGATCCTTGACCGAACGTAGGATCAGGCGACTGATCTCTTCCTTTATCAGGGCACCGACACGCTCGGCGCGCTTGCCTTGCATCAGCGTATCAAATGCATGGACGCCAAGTGCCCCTCCAACTACTTCGCCCTAAGTTGGTGGGCACCATGCCGGACCAAGAAGCGAGCATAGCAAGGCGCGGCCGCCGTGGCCGCACCCACTTCGCGGGTACCCGGTGTACGTTTCCGGGTACGTCGTCCCGGTCCGGGAGCCCATCCCGGGATCTCGGACAGGGAGTGCCCCGGTGGCCAGCAACGCCGCTAGGCGAAGTTGGTTGGCCGGCAGAAACTGGCGACCTCAATGAGTCACCAAATCGATCTCGTAATCGAGAATCAGGGCATCGCCGTCACGCTCAATGAGGCTGACCACCTTGCTCAGGATCTCATCCACCAGGCGAGGATTGTTGCTGACGCAGGCGATCCCCAACGT
>JACQEV010000232.1 GCA_016200385.1 Candidatus Methylomirabilota bacterium | reverse complement strand
TAGGGTTTAGGGTTTAGGGTCTCGAGAACGTCGTGCCGTATAGGAATCCAAGCGCCTTCTTACCTACTGGGGCTTGAGGTTCGAGGCGGCGATTCGCTGCACGGCTTCCCTGATTCTCGGAACGTCCACCGTGAGGGCCGCTCGAACGAACCCTTCGCCGTGCCGGCCGAAACCGGTTCCCGGGGTCATGACGATCCCGATCCCGGAGAGGAGTGCGGAAGCGAAGGAAGCGGAGGTGTGCCCCTTCGGGACGCCAATCCAGACATAGAAGGTGGCCTTGGGCCGATTCACGGCGAACCCCAGCGCGGACAAACCATCAACGAGGGCATCCCGCCGCTCCCTGTAAGTGGCCCGCATCTCGTCAACGCAATCCTGGGGCCCCTTCAGCGCGGCGATGGCGGCTTCCTGCACGGCTTGGAAGACTCCGGAGTCCAGGTTTGTCTTGATCCGGCCAAGACCGGCGAGAACCTCGCGGCAGCCAACGGCAAAGCCGATTCGCCATCCGGTCATGTTGTAGGTTTTGGAGAGGGAGTGATACTCGATCGCCACCTCCTTGGCGCCCTCCACCGCCAACAGGCTTTCCGGGAGATAGCCGTCAAATGCCATCTCAGAATACGCGGCGTCGTGGCACAGAATCAGCCCGTGCTTCCGGGCGAAGGCAACAGCCTCGGCAAAAAAGGTCCCGGGCGCCACAGTGGCCGTCGGGTTGTTGGGATAGTTCAGGAAGAGGATCCGTGCCTTCCTGAGCACGTCCGCAGGGATCGCGCGGAAGTCGGGAAGAAACCCGCCTTGCTGCGTGAGGGGCATGAAGTGAGGAACCCCTTCGGCAAAGATCGTCCCCGCCTGATACACGGGATAACCCGGATCGGGAATCAGGACGACATCACCTGGATCGACGAAGGCCAACGGGGTATGGCCGATCCCCTCTTTGGAACCGATCAGGCTCAGCACCTCGGTCTCGGGATCGAGGGTCACGCCAAACCGTTTGCCGTACCACTCTGCCGCCGCCTGCCGGAAGCTCAACATTCCCTCGTATGAAGGGTACTGATGGTTCCGCCTGTCGGCTGCGGCCTCCTGCATCCTTCTCACGATGTGCGGAGGGGTAGGCAGGTCCGGATCACCAATCCCCAAATTGATGATATCCATCCCACGCCGGATCGCCTCCTGCTTCAGCCGGTCGATCTCGACGAAGAGATAGGGAGGGAGCTTTGAAAGCCTTTGTGCTAAGGCGAAGGATCGTCCCATGTGACCCTCATCTCCTCAGAGGATCAGGATCTGCCGTTCCGTAGGCCTTCTTCCGGAAACGATGGCCTTCACTCGCGAACGATCGTATTGCTGAGTCGGCCGATCCCTTCCACCTCGATCTCGATCGTGTCGCCGGGCTGCATCGGACCCACGCCAGAGGGGGTGCCGGCAGCAATGATGTCTCCAGGATGAAGGGTCATCACCGTGGAGATGAAATGAATGAGGTACGGAACATCGAAGATATAGTTATTGATGTTCGCCTCCTGCCGGATCACACCGTTCAGGTACGCGCGGATCGCAACATCGGACAAGTCCAGTTCGGTTTCTATCCAGGGACCGAAGGGGGCGAAGGTGTCAAACGATTTCCCCCGGGTCCATTGTCCATCCTTCCGCTGCAGGTCCCGCGCCGTCACGTCATTGAAGCACACATACCCCAGGACGTAGCGCAACGCCTTTTCAGCGGCAACGGCCCTCGCGGTCCGCTTGATGATCACCCCCAGCTCCGCCTCATAATCCAGCCGCCCGCACGGCTTCGGATAGATGATCCTGCCATGATGTGGGAGGACTGCCGTCGGCGGCTTCAAGAAGATGATCGGCTCGTCGGGCAACTCGCCCTTCATCTCGGCAATATGATCGCGGTTGTTTAACCCCACTGCCACGATCTTGGAGGGCGTGGTCGGCGCGAGGAATTTGATCCGCTTCAGCGAATGCTTCTTGTTCGTCACAGTGAACTTGCCGAAGATATCGCCCCGGACCTCCCGGACGATGCTATCCTCTACCAGTCCGTACCTCGGCTCCCTGCCGACCGCGAATCGTACAATCCTCATAGTTTCAAGTTCCGGGTTTTGGGTTTCGGGTTCCGCGTCTCACTTCCGTCACTCAGCCCTTCAATCCGAGCACATCCTGCATATCGTAGAGGCCCGGTGGCCGTCCGATGACCCACCGAGCTGCACGCAGCGCGCCGCGGACAAAATTGTCGCGGCTGTGGGCCCGGTGGGTGACCTCGATCCGTTCCCCCATGCCGCCAAACACGACCGTATGCTCTCCGACCACATCGCCGGCCCGTAGCGCATGGATCGCGATCTCTTCCTTCGCCCGCTCTCCAACCAATCCCTTCCGACCGTAGATTCCCGTCTTATCGAGATCGCGGCCGAGCACCTTCGCAATGACCTGAGCCATCCTGAGGGCAGTCCCGCTGGGAGCGTCCTTTTTGAATCGATGGTGGGTCTCGAAGATCTCGACATCATAGTCGCTCCCGAGAGTCGAAGCGACTTCAGCCAGAACCTTGAACAGGACGTTGACCCCGATGCTCATGTTCGGGGAGAGGACGCACGGGACCGCCTTGCTCAACTCCTGTATCCTGCTCAGATCCGCCGCGGTGAACCCCGTTGTCCCGAGGACGATGGGCACCTTGGCTCGAGCGGCGACTGCGAGATGGGCCAGGGCTGCCTGAGGCGCGGTGAAGTCGAAGACAACCTGTCCCCCCTTGACCACCGAGTTCAGATCGTCGGCGATGTTGACGCCGATCTTGCCCACGCCTGCCAGTTCCCCGGCATCCTTGCCGAGACTCGGATGGCCAGGTCGCTCCACCGCCCCGGCTATGGCAAAGTCTCCCGCTTCCTTCACCATGGCCACGATTCGGCCGCCCATCCGGCCGGCCGCACCGCAGACAATGGCGCGTATCATTGGCACACCACGTGTGAAGATAAAGGGTCTAGGGGAGTGGGTCTAGGGTCTCTCACCCCAAAAGGCCATACGCCCGCAGCGCCGCCTTGAGCTTGTTGAGGTTGGCCTCGCTCATCGGGCAGAGCGGCAGGCGAAGCTCCCCGCTGATCCTCCCCAGGAGGGCCATAGCAGTCTTGACCGGGATCGGGTTCGTCTCGCAAAACATCGCCTGGCAGAGGGGGAAGAGCTTCAAGTGGAGTTCCCTGGCCCGCTTCCAATCACCGTTGAGGAAGGCGCGGGTCAGCTCTGCCACGTCGCGTGGCACGACGTTCCCCACCACCGAGATCACACCTCGGCCTCCCACCGCCATCAATGGGAGAGTCAAGGTGTCATCCCCGGACAGAAACGAGAGCTTGTCACCGCACAAGACGATGTCCTGGGTCATCTGTTCCAGGTTGCCCGTCGCCTCCTTCATTCCGACGATATACGGATGATCTGCCAGCACCGCCAGGGTTTCCGGCAGCATGTTGACCCCAGTTCGACCGGGGATGTTGTAGAGGATCAGCGGCAGCTCCGCGGCGTCGGCGATGGCGCGACAGTGGGCGATCAGTCCCTGCTGGGTCGGTTTATTGTAGTAGGGCAGGACCAGAAGAGCGCCGTCGACCCCGACCTGCTTGGCGTGACGGGTGAGCTCGATCGCTTCGGCCGTGCTGTTGGATCCGGTGCCGGCAACAACCGGTATCCGCTTGTTCGCCGCTTCCACCGTGAGCTCGATCACCCTCTTGTGCTCGTCATGGCTCAGGGTCGGCGACTCGCCTGTCGTCCCACAGGGGACGAGGACATCGGTCCCGTTCTTGATCTGATACTCCACCAGCTCCCGGACTTTGGCCTCGTCAACCCGCCCATCCTTGAAGGGGGTCACCAACGCCACCATCGAACCCTGAAATACCCTTTTCATGACGCCCTCCTGTCACGACAGTTTCGAGTTTAGCGTTTCGCGTTTCGAGTATTATAGATCGCTCAACCCGAAACTCGAGACCCGAAACCCGAAACTATGCCTCCATCGCTTCTTCACACAGTTCGCCCTGATAGATCAAGCGAACCTCCCCCTCGAAAAAGACCTCGCGAAACTCCGGTCCATTGCCGCTGAAGTGGACGGTCAGCGTCTCGCCGCTCCTGACCCTTACCTGGACCGGGGACGAGACCAGCCCCAACGATGCCGCCACCAGTGCCGAGGCGACCGCCCCCGTGCCGCACGCGAGCGTCTCATCCTCGACGCCGCGTTCATAGGTCCGAATCGCAAGGCCTTTCGAGTTGAGAGCGGCAACAAAATCGACGTTCGTGCCCGCAGGCTGAAAGGCGGGATGAAACCGGATCTGGCGCCCCAGAGCCCGCACCGCGACCTCCTCCAGGTCCGAGCAGAGGATGATGGCGTGAGGAACACCCGTATTGATGCTGTGGAGCTGGTGCACGACACCATCAACCTCGATCGACCGGCGGAGGCGGAGGTCGCG
>JACQEV010000231.1 GCA_016200385.1 Candidatus Methylomirabilota bacterium | reverse complement strand
GGGCCATCAACCCGGAGGCCGGATTTTTCGGGGTCGCCCCCGGCACCAGCCCTAAGACGAATCCCAACATGATGACTGCCATCCGTCAGAATACGATTTTCACAAACGTTGCCGTCACTCCACAAAGCGAACCGTGGTGGGAGGGGAAGGACCCGACTCCGCCTGACGGCCTCGTCGATTGGCGAGGAAACCGCTGGACACCGGGGAAGGAGAAGGCGGCCCACCCCAATTCGCGCTTCACGGTTCACGCCGGGCAGTGCCCGTCGATCTCTCCGATTTGGGAAGACCCGGAGGGTGTTCCGATTTCGGCGATCATCTTCGGGGGGCGCCGCGCCCGTGTGGCGCCACTGGTTTACCAATCGTACAGTTGGCAGCACGGCGTCTTTGTCGGGGCTGGCATGGCCTCCGAGACGACGGCTGCTGCCACGGGGGCTGTGGGTGTCCCCCGTCGTGACCCGATGGCGATGATCCCGTTCTGTGGGTACAACATGGCCGATTACTTCGGTCACTGGCTCGCGATGGGGTCCCGCGCGTCGAATCCTCCTTCCGTCTTCCACGTCAACTGGTTTCGGACAGATGAGAAAGGCCACTTCCTCTGGCCGGGCTTCGGGGAAAACATCCGAGTCCTGAGGTGGATCCTGGAGCGGGTGCGCGGCCAAGGCAAAGGAGTCGAAACCCCGATCGGGTTCATTCCCACGCCTGACGGCCTGGAGCTGGATGGGCTGAAGCTGGCACCCGGCACCATGGAGGAGCTCTTGCGCATCGATCGCGACGCCTGGTCCAGAGAGGCGCAAGAACAGGCCCTGTTCTTCGGGCAGTTCGGGGAGCGCCTGCCGGCGGCGATCTCGCAAGAGCATAAGAGCCTCTCCCAACGGCTCAACCACGTCAGCATCCCTGTCAGCCCCGGCGAGGCGCCCAGCGAATCGTAGTCGCCAGGCCTCGGGGATTTCGCTTCGAACGCGGTGCACCCACGTCTGCCTTCCCTCTCGAGAGGACATAGCGCCTCAATGACGATCCCCCGTTGCGGCGGATGAACACCCCCAACCCGAGCCTCCTCTTACCCGCGGGACGAGGGGGACCGCGGTTGTTTCTCGCTGGTGAGAGCCGGCACGTATCTTAACGGGCGCCCTCTCTCCGGGCGGCACGGGAATTGCCATAGCCCCTGTCCTGAGCGCGCCGGATACGAAAGACGCAATGGCATGATCGAGCGATATCCATGACATTCTTCCCATTTTCCAGTTTGCGCATCCGCCTATGGCCTCTGGTCCTTCTCGCCGTCCTTCCGGCGCTGTATGGGTTCCGCCGGCTGAACGACGTGGAGCCTGGCGCGTGCGTGATCGGCGGCATGTCAAGCAAGGAGGCGTTCGCTGGGGCCGACTGGGCCTTTGCTCGCAACCGCGCCGGGCTGGGAATGGTGGCCGCATTGGCGCTCGGCGCGGCATGGCTGGGCAGGAATCCACTCTTCCCCCGCTGGCTGAAAGCGCTGGTGAACGTGGCAAAGAGGCTGGACCCTGGCGACCTCGATGCACGCTCCGGGATGCCTGGCGGGCGCGAGGATCTGGGTCAACTGGCGCAGGACTGTGACAAGATGGCTGCTGCCATGCAAATGCGGTAGGCCGAGACCAGGCAGGCGGAGGAGGCGCTGGGGATGGTGCTGGAAAAGCGCGAAGAGCTGGAGGCGATTGTGAACAGCAGCCCGGCAATCGTCTTTCTGTGGCGTTCGGCCGAGGAGTGGCCGGTCGAATTCGTCTCCGAGAACATCACGCAATTCGGCTACACGCCGGAAGACTTCACGTCGGGACGCATCCCTTACGCGAGTCTCGTTCATCCTGAAGACCTTGAACGGATTCAGGGCGAGGTGTCCAGGTATTCTGAGGCGGGAATCTCGGAATTCACCCAAGAGTATCGGATCGTGACGAAATCGGGCGAGGTCCGCTGGGTCGATGACCGGACCTGGATCCGCCGAGGCCCACGGGATGACATCACCCATTACCAGGGCATCGTTATTGACATCACAGAGCGCAAGCGGGCGGAGGAGGCGCTACGACACTCCCGGCAGTCCTATGAGGCACTCGTGAGCTCAGTTGACGGGATCGTCTGGGAAGCAGATGCTCGCACTTTTCAATTCTCCTTTGTCAGCCAGCAAGCTGAGCGACTCCTTGGGTATCCCATCGAGCGCTGGCTCACGGAACCGACATTCTGGAAGGACCACATTCATCCAGACGATCAAGAGTGGGCCGTTGCCTTGTGCACTGAAGCAACCAGGGGGAAGAGGGCACACGATTTTGAATATCGAATGATGGCTGCCGATGGACGGACGGTGTGGCTAAGGGATATAGTCACCGTAGTTGTCGAGCACGATCAACCCGTGAAAGTGCGAGGCGTGATGGTGGACATCACCGAGCACAAGCGGGCGGAGACGGCGCTCCGTCAAAGCGAGGAGCGCTATCGAGAACTGTTCGAGAACGCCAATGACGTCATTTACACTCACGACCTGGCCGGCAATTTCACCTCGCTGAATAAGGCGGCCGAGCAGGTCACCGGCCATACGCGGGACGAAGCCCTCACAATGAACATCTCCCAGGTTGTGGCGCCGGAGCACCTGGAGAGAGCACGCCAGATGATCGCCCGCATGGTTGCGCAGGGAGTACCGACCACCTACGAAG
>JACQEV010000208.1 GCA_016200385.1 Candidatus Methylomirabilota bacterium | reverse complement strand
CCTGGAGGTGGGGGTGCTCGCCGAGGTGTACCGCAACGTGTCCTGGGGGCGCGTCTGCCAGTCCGAGATCTCGGATGCGTACGAGCACAAGCACCAGGACCTCTCGGCAGAGGATCCGAAGAAGGGACTCATGCGGATGGCCGTGGACATCACCAAGTCCATCCTGCGCACGCTCGCTGAGGAGGGTGTCCCCATCTCCGATGGACTGCTCAAGAGCCTGCCGGTGACGTATCTGCGAAGCGCCTGGGACGTGATGGCACGCTACCAGAGCGATGCCTCCATCAACAGCCTGGCCTTCTGTCAGCACGAGGAAGGCCGGGCGGTGGAGGCCTTCGCGCGCGCGGTGTGTCTGGCCTCGGAGGAGTACCTGGCCGATCCCGTGGGGATGCCCCTTATCCCCAACTGGAACCGGGTGCTGGCCGCGATCCCCGACATCTTCGACCGGCTCCTGGTCGCTGTCGAAAAGGATAACGGCTAACCGGAGGGAGGCCTATGAAGCGTCACACGTTTGTGATCTATAGTGACCTTGATGGCTGCCTCTTGGACCGGGAGAGCTACAGGTTCGAGGCTGCTCGCCCTGCGCTCGAGCACCTCAAGGGGCAGGGAATCCCGGTGGTGCTCTGCTCCTCCAAAACTCAAGCCGAGGTGGAGTTTCACCGGGAGATCCTCGGCCTTCCTGACCCGTTCATCGTGGAGAACGGTGGCGCCATCCTGATCCCGGAGGGCTACTTCCCTGCCCCTCACGCCTTCCGTCGCTCCGCCGGGGTCTACGGGATGATAGAACTCGGGGTCCCCTATGCGCGACTCACCCGGGCCCTCCACGGGATCCGGCACGTCACGGGCTTCGACCTTCGTGGCTTCGCCGGGATGAGCCCAGAGGAGGTGGCGCTGCTCACTGGACTCGATCTCGAGGCGGCCCGCCGGGCCAAGGCCCGGCGGTACGATGAGCCCTTCGTGGCCGACCTGAACCCGCAGCAGATTCAGCGGCTCACGTTTGAGATCAGGAGGCGAGGGCTCATCCTCTCACGCGGAGGCAGGTTCTATCACCTGACCGGGAGGAATACCAAGGGGCTCGCCGTGGTCCTCCTGACCCTCCTGTACCGATCAAACTCTCCAGACCTTATCACAGTGGGGCTCGGCGACGGGCCTAACGATCTCTCGATGCTCGAGCGCGTTGATTTCCCCGTGGTAATTCCTCGGGAGCGATTCCTCGTGGACACAGCATTGATGGGCCGGCCCTGGCGTGTGGCCCCTGCCCCCGGACCCGCAGGCTGGGCTGCTGCGATCCAGGCCATCATGACCGGACGTGGGACAGCCTTGAGGGTGGCGTGAGCGAGCCGCCTCCGCTCCCGGAGGCCGTCGAGGTCCAGCTTGGCAAGATCGACCGTGCCGACCTGCTCGTGGGGATCCCGAGCTACAACAACGCCCGGACTATCGGCCACGTGGTCCGCGCAACGGCGGCGGGACTGACCAAGTACTTCCCCGGCGCGAAGGCGGTCATTGTCAACTCGGACGGCGACTCCACGGATGGGACTCAGGAGATCGTGGCTCAGGCAGAGCTGTCTGATCTGGCTACGATCCTCGTCTCTCAACCCACGACCCCGATCGCCAGGATCGTGACCCCATACCACGGCATCCCCGGGAAGGGGAGCGCCTTCCGCACTATCTTCCAGATCGCGGATCGTCTGGAGGTGGGTGCTTGCGCTGTGGTTGACTCGGACCTCCGCTCGATCAGACCCGAATGGCTTGAGCTCCTTCTCCGCCCGATCCTGGAGGGCCATTTCGACTATGTGGCGCCACTCTACTGGCGTCACAAGTTCGACGGGACCATCACAAACAGCATCGTGTATCCAGTCACCCGGGCCCTGTATGGCAAGCGGATCCGCCAGCCGATCGGCGGCGAGTTCGGCTTTTCCAGGAGCCTCGCTAGCGCGTTCTTGACCAAACCGGTCTGGGAAACCGACGTGGCCCGCTTCGGCATCGACATCTGGATGACCACCACTGCCATTGCCGGGGGATTCCGAGTCTGTCAGGCTTACCTGGGGGCGAAGCTCCACGACGCCAAGGACCCGGGCGGCGACCTCACCGCCATGATGACCCAGGTGGTGGGCTCATGCTTCGATCTCATCGAGAGCTATGCATCGATCTGGTTTGGACGTCGAGGATCCCAAGGTGTGCCACTGTTCGGCTTCCCTCACGCCGTGGGAGTGGAGGATATTCAAGTGAATGTAGAGCGCATGATCTCCATCTTCGGCCAGGGTCTGGGGGATTTGGAAGAGCTATTGGGAAAGATCCTTCCTCCGCGACTCATGGATGCTCTCCGCGAGGCCGCCGCAGCGCCGAGCAGTGCCTTCCGGATAGCTGACCCGATCTGGGCGGAGACGGTATACCGCTTTGCTTTGGCCCATCACCGGAAGGTCCTTCCCCGGGACCACCTGCTCCGGTTGCTGATCCCCCTCTACCTGGGCCGCACCGCCTCGTTTGTCCTTGAGATGTGGGAGGCGAGCCCTGAGGAGGCGGAGGCGCGAATTGAGAAATTAGCCCTGGTCTTCGAAGAGACCAAACCCCTGTTCGAGACAGAATGGAATGGAGGTGATTCCAATGACTGACTTGTGGCAGGACTTTGTCTGGGCCGCAACCCGTGACATGGGTGCCAGGATTGCGGCCTTCCTTCCCGGCCTTCTCGCCATGCTCACCTTTCTTGCCCTTGGCGCGTTGCTGGGTTGGGTAGCGTCCGCGATCTTGACGCGTCTCGCACGCGCTGTGGATTTTGACCGCCGCAGCGAGACCTGGGGACTGACAACAGTCCTGGCTCGGGCCGGGATCGGCCGCGCCCCCTCGCAGATCGTCGGGCTTCTGGCCTTCTGGGGGCTCTTTGCGATATTCGCCACGATGGGCATCGACGCCCTGGCGTTCCCGGGGGCGCCGGCTACCACGGGGCTCATGGTCCAACTTCTTGAGCGACTTCTTGCCGCGGGACTGATCCTGGTGGTTGGGTGGCTGGTCGCCAACTTCCTTGGCCAGGGCGTCCTGATCGCCGCCGTGAACGCCGGGGTCCCGGAAGCTCGGCACCTGGCCCGCGCCGCGCGCTGGGGAGTGCTCCTCTTCGCCATCGCCACCACGCTGACACAGCTTGGGATCGGCAAGGAGATGGTGTTAGTCACCTTCACTATCACCTTCGGTGGGCTGATCTTCGCCCTGGCCCTAGCCTTCGGCCTCGGCGGTCGGGCGCTAGCTCGGGAAATCCTCGAGCGCAAACTCGGCCGGGAGCAAGAACCCCACCCTCGCGAAACGATCGCGCACCTGTAATCTGCCATGAGGTGTAGTCTCTCGCATGGTCGGCCCAAGTTTTTAATGGCAGGCGAGGTCGTGCTGCATGGGTTGCACGCGAACCAATACGACTGATCCTGGCAGAGTTACGCCTTTAGGATCCCTCTGCTCACCGTATTGATGTGCCCCGGGAGCGAGCGATGCGGAAGCCTGGCAGTCCGCTCAATACGACGAGAGCCAGACTCAAGGACGGTGGACTCGCTACCCCATCACCTCATTCCTTCTGATAAGTGTCCAGATCCAGGGGCACGTCAGTCATGGGGAGGGACGACAAACGTCAAGTGTCGGCCTGGCATGGGATCGCAATCCATAATTTCTATTCTAACCTCCAAGAAGTAAGGCACACTCGCGCAGGGCCTGCCGGTTATCCCCATAGTTCACCATCCCCCCTTATTACACAACACCATG
>JACQEV010000207.1 GCA_016200385.1 Candidatus Methylomirabilota bacterium | reverse complement strand
TCGTAGCCGATGAGACCCAGATCGCCGATAGCGTAGGTTTGTCTGATCAGAAACCGATAGCGCTCTGTCATCATCTGCCGCATCGACTCGGCCATCATCGCGCCACCGAGCGAGACGACACGAAGGCAAAGGTCCCTCGCAACATCACACCCCATTTCTTCGGCCTTGCTGATCAGCGTAGCCAGGAAGGCGGCCGTCCCGACGAATCCCGTCACCCGAAGGTCTCGCAGGAGCTGGACCTGAACCTCGGTGTTGCCGATGCCCGCCGGGACCACGATACATCCAAGCGCCCTCAGGCCCCCGTCGCAGATCCACCCACCAGGGGTCAGGTGATAGGCGAAGGTGACCTGTACCACATCCCCATGACGGAAGCCCCCGGCATAAAACGCCCTCGCCATTCGCCAGTAGTCTGACTTCCGGCTCTCAGGCTCATAGATCGGGCCCGGCGACTGGTAGATCCGGCCCACTTCCGCCAGGGGCATCGCCAGAAGGCCCCCGAATGGCGGGTCTTGCTTCTGGAGCTGGGGGAGACTCGATTTCTTCAGAACGCCGAGGCGGTTCAGGTCCTTGATTCCCTTGATGGCGGCCGGGGTCAGGCGGACGGCCTCTATCCTGCGCCGAAAATGGGGCGAGTGATCATACGCATGCTTCACGACAGCCTGAAGCCGCTTTGCCTGATAGGCTTGGCGGCGCTCTGCCGGCATCGCCTCGAGCTCTGGATCATAGAGCCCCGGACTGCGGTCGATTCCTGTCGTCACCAGATGGATTGTCCCGATGATGCGAGCGGATTACATGAATTGCCGTTGCGGGGGAACGAGCCCCCTCGGTGCCGCTCGGGGCAGGCCCGCTTCGATCCTTCGACGCCGCTCAGGGCTCAGCGCAGGCTTCGACAAAGCTTAAGGCAGGCCCTGCAATCTCGAAACAGTGGAATTGCTCTGATCCTTGCAGTTGCCCGCATTGACAACGCAAGAGTATTCGTGACTCCCCATTACTTTTTCGGAAATTTCCCTTCAAAAAATACCAGGTCGTCCCCCTCCTGGCTTGTGATGTACGCCACCCCTTCCGACACTCTGATCCCGAAGCTGAAATCTCCAATCTGCTCCCACCACATCTTTACCACCTCTGGGATCTTCAGTTCGAGGGCTTGCACACGGGCGCCCGCGCTTACAGCGAGAGTGGACGGGACGATCATGGAGTCCAGTACACTCACAACCCTGAGTTGGTTTGTCGTCTTGGCGGGAATGTACGTGGTATCATACAAAGTAGGTGTGTTAAGGTCGAAATACTCACCAGGCTTGGCCTCGAACCCATACGTGAACTTCAGATCCTCCAGCGCAACCTTGAAATCGTTCGGATTCGTGATCCGGAAGATAAAGGCTAAGATAAGCGGCACCCTTGTCGGCTTATCCGCCCACGGGAAATAGCTGGCTACCTCGACACGCTCCAGCTCGACGGTGGGCGATGTGAGCTTGGCCGCTGTTGCGTGGCCGGTCACGCCCAAGCCTGTCATGAACGCCACGATGATCGCCATCAGAAGGGCTTTTCGCATGGTCCCTCCCCCTTTTTTCGCAGCCCAGCGGTCATGTGATCCACCGCTTTCGCCGCTTGTAATGTTTCACTGCGCGGAAGCTCTTTCTAGCACCCAGGTCGGTAAGGCCGAGATAAAAATCGCGGATGTCAGGGTTCTCTCTGAGTTGCTCTGACGGGCCGTCCATCACCACGCGCCCGCCTTCCAACACATAGGCATGGCGGGCAACGGCGAGCGCCAGCTTGGCGTTCTGCTCCACCAACAGGATCGCGATCCCCTGTTCCTGATGCAGGCGGGTGATGATCTCAAAGATCTCTTTGATCAGGAGGGGGGCCAGCCCCATTCCGGCGACCACGTTTCGGCGCTCCTGCAGGCGTGGAAAGTAGTGATAGACCGCCTCAAGGCCGTTCCGGACCATAGCCCCATTGCCTCCAAGGTGAGCGCCGACCTTCAGATTCTGTTCCACGGTGAGATGCTCGAAGACCCGCCGCCCTTCGATTACCTGAATGATTCCCATCCGGGCGATCTCCTCGGCGGACTTCCGGTCGATCCGTTCGCCGAGGAACTCAATGCTTCCCTCGGCCACCTTCCCGTTCTCGTGTCTGAGCAGCCCAGAGATCGCCTTGAGCGTGGTGCTCTTCCCGGCCCCGTTGGCGCCCAGCAGCGCGACAACCTCGCCCGCCGGCACCTCAAGAGATACCGCTTTGAGGGCCAGGATCACCTCATGGTAGAGGACCTCGATGTTGTTGATCTTCAGCATGCTGATATCAGGTGTTAGCTATTAGATCTTGGATCTTGCAGGAGAAATCCAAGATCTAACACCAAGAACCCGGCATCCAAGTTTCTACCAGCCCAGCCACTTATCCCACTTATCGGGCCACCGCTTTTTGAGATCGACCCCCTCAAGGAGGACGAACTTTCCCTTCTGGACTCGATAGACTCGGACGAACGATCCGGGCCTATGATCTGTGGAGGTAATGGTGATTGGGGGTCGTCCGAGGCCAGGGGTACAGTCTCGGATAGTCTCGAAGGCCTCCTTGATTCCCGGGCCGTTCAGCTTGCCGGCCTTATCGGCCCGGACCAGGGCCTCCCGCATCAAAAGGACATCCACCCAGGATTGAACCGTGCGGATCAGGCGATTCTGCTGGGGGACACCCGGATTCATCTTCTTCGTATATTCCACGACCTTGTCCATCAAAGGGACCTTTTCCCCGTAGAAGGCCACAACGGCAGGCCCGATCACTCCTTCCGCAGAATTGAGCGTGAGCTTGACAAGGTTCTCATCGAACCCCCAGTTGTTCACGATGTGGTCTGCGCCCAGCCCAAGGGCATTGGCATCATTCAGGACTGTGGCCACCGACATGACGATGTTGCCGTGCCAGACCAGATGAGGCTTGAACTCCTTGGCGGCCAGAATCTGGCTCTTGGCGTCCAGGGCGGTCAGAGGCACATCCTGGTCCGGCCCCACTTCGAAGCCGAGTATCGCGGCATGGTCATTTAAAGCCTTGATAGCAGCGCTGCAATATGGGCAGGCTTTCATGTAAAAACTGAGGAACCGCGGTTTGACTCCCTTCTCGCGCTCGGCCTTGAACCGAGGGTCCTTTAACCAGACCTCGTCGTACCAGGCTGTCATGGACGCCCGCGCGTTGGTCGAGTAGTCGGTCCCATAGATGAAACTGTAAGGGGTCTTCTTCGGGTCGGCGAGATAGGCCGAGAAGGAGTGAGAGAGGTAGGGCATCTGGTCCCTCGCCACGGTGGGGGCGAGGGCCTCGGTATCACCCGTCCCCCATCCAAAGACAGCGACGACCTTGTCGAAGTCCCGGAACCGCTTATAGGTGGTGACAGCCTCAGGAACGCGATACCCGTAATCGTACTGGAAGAGCTTGATGCGTTTGCCGTTGATCGCTCCAGTGTCATTGACGTACTGGACGGCCTCCCGAATCCCTAATCCGGCATCCTTGCCGACGTCGGATGTGGGCCCGGTGAAGTCGTTCAGGGAACCAATCTTGACCACGGTCTGGGCCCCAGCCGGCAGCGGCAGCAGGGCAGCCATAAGAAGGGCGCAGGCGAGCCGGATCATCGTCTTCTTAAGCATGGTTTACCTCCCGTGATGTGATGTTGAATACCGGTGCGCTGTCGCTCTATTCGCTTGACACTTACAGCGTTGTGTCCCTCTGAACTGGATTCCCTGTCTCGACCGTCTCAGCACCTGCGTCACGCATGCAGCGTTTCCGTCTCACGTACTAATACCGTTCCGACTATTTTTGGCGACTTTGCCGTTCCGTCCGCTCGCAGGCATTGCCATAAGGGACGTCGCTCAAATTCGGCGCATCAAGTTGGAACGGCACTAGTAGGCGAAGGGCCACAGGTTAAAGTAATTCTTGAGCTGCTGCCACCGATAAGCCAAGCCCCTCGGCTCATAGAGCAAGAAGACGACGATGGCGAGCCCGAATACCCCCTCCTTGATGTACAAGAACCCGGTGGAAAGTGCTGGGTATGCATCGCTCAAAGGGATCACAGCGAACTTCAATGCCTCGAGGAGGACCGTCACGAAGATCGAGCCAAAAATGACTCCATGGAGGCTGCCCACTCCCCCGATCAGGATAACACCCACGAGCCAAACAGACCAGGAAAACTGGAAATGATCAGGGCTGACCACGTACAGAGAGCTGATCCAAAAGGAGCCGGCAAGCCCCCCCAGGACGCCGGCGACGAAGAACGCCATGAGCTTATAGCGAACGACATTAACTCCCATCATCTCGGCGGCGATATCATTGTCTCGAATCGCGATCCAGGCCCGTCCCACTCGTGTGCGGAGCAGGTTCGCCATTCCCATCGTGCATAGAGTTACAAGGGCGATCATCAGATAATAGACCTTCAGCTCTGTGTCGATGACCCACGGGCCGACGGTGATCGTCCCGGGAGGGAGTGAGAAAGACTGCTCTCGCCCACTAACCCGGCTGACATACTGCGTAATGATGAAATCAACTGTCACGAACTGCGCGGCCATGGTTGTCATGATAAGGTAGAATCCCTTGACTCTGGCTGACGGAAGGCCGAAGAGGACGCTCCACAGCCCGGCCAGGATCGCTCCCAGTGCCATGCTCACCGGGTACGGCAGCCCGTACTGAAGCATCCCGATAGCCGTGGCGTAGCCCCCCACGGCGATGAAGGCAGCATGGCCGAGCGTGAGCTGCCCGGAGTAGCCGATCAGGAGCTGGACCCCAAACGCCGACAGGATTGTGTAGCCGATGATGTTCGCGACGGAGAGGGCGTAGTTGCCGGCCAGTGGCAGGCCAACAATGAGGAGAAGGACCAAGAAGGCCATCTTGGCCCGGACAAACGTTGCCTGCCACCAGGCGTGGTCAGCCCTGTAGGTCTCGTGATAGACTCCGCTTGGCAGATACATCCATTACCCCAGGAGATTAGATCTTGGATGTTGGATCGTGGGGTCCGAACTTCCAAGATCTACGACCCTTTGGACTTCCAGGATCTAGACTCGTTCGATCTTCTCCCAGCCCCACAAACCATAGGGCCGGAAAAGCATGATGATGACCATGAAGACAAATGGGGCGATGTCCTTTACCCCGCCCGGCGTCAACTGTTCTAGGTAACCACCCGAAAGATTCTGAAGGATGCCGATCGTGATCCCCCCAACGATCGCGCCCGGAACCGAGTTGAGCCCTCCCAATACAACCGCAGGCAGGACGAGAATGCCGAGATAGCCGACCGAGATGTTAAGACCGTTGATGTTTCCGAGCAAGGTCCCTCCCACCCCGGCTGCCATGAAGGCGATGGCCCAGGCCAGGGCATAGACCCGCTTGACGCTCACGCCCAGGGAGAGGGCCGCCATCTCATCATCGGCCGCGGCCTGCATAGAAAGGCCCCAGCGGCTGTATTGGAAGAATCCCACGAAGACCAGCAGAAGCACGAGGGCAGCGAGGAAGCTCCAGATGTACACCTGGCCCATGACCATCTTGCCAAGCCGTACGGGTTCTGTGGGGAAAACCGGCGGCGTAAAAACCCTGGTATCGGTCCCCCAGATAAACCCCACGACGGCTCGAAAGAAGAAGGAGAGTCCAGCCGTGATCATGATGACGGCCAGGATGGGCTGGCCGATCATCCGGCGGAGGAACAGGCGTTCGGTTAGCAGGCCGAGTACAAAACCGACGATGAGAGTGGCTAGGAGCGCGACCGGAAAAGGAAATCCCCAGGTGTAAAATGCCAGGCAAACATACGCGCCGAGGAGAGTCAGCTCCCCCATGGCCAAGTTGAGGACGCCCGAGCATTTGTAGATGATGGTCCAACCTAGCGCAACCAGGGCATAGATGCTCCCCACCAGGATCCCAGTGATGACGAGTTGAAGGAAGGTCTCCACTACTCTGCCTCTAGCCGATTTCCGCCGCAGTTGGCGGGTATCGTGGCGGCCCAAGTAACGAGCATAGCAAGGCGCGCACCTCGGAGCCGACCAAGGCGTACGTTTTCGGGTACGTCGCAGGAAGCGCCCCGGGGGGCGGCAACGCCGCTAGGCGAAGTTAATTGGACCGACATTACCCCTCCTCCACCGGAACGTCCGTGATCCACAGATCGGTCTTACTGTGGACCACTCGGCCGTCCTCATAGGTGACCGTCGTATCGAGGTGGATCTCCGCAGCCCCCGAGTAGAGGGCTTCGACGATCTCACGGTAGCGCTCCTCCAGAAAGGCCCGACGGATCTTCCGCGTCCGGGTCAGTTCTTCGTCGTCGGCGTCGAACTCTTTGTGGAGGTTCACGAACCTGCGAATCCTGGCTGGAGCCGGCAGACTCCGATTCACAAAGCTGATCGCCTCCGTCACGAGACGGCGCACCTCGGCCTTCTGAGAGAGCTCGGAATAGCTGGTATAGGCGATGTGATGGTCCTCAGCCCACTTCCCGACCACCCCAGCGTCGATGCAGACGACCACAGTCAAGAACGGACGTTGGTCTCCGATCACCCAGACATCCTTGATGTACGGGCTGAATTTCAGCCGCGTCTCGACATACAGAGGGGCAAACCGCCGGCCATCGGAGAGGGTCATGACGTCCTTGCGCCGATCGAACACCACCAGGTGACCCTCAGCATCCAGGAACCCGATGTCCCCGGAGTGAAGCCAGCCGTCTTTGAGCGTCCTGGTGGTCTCCTCAGCCATCTTGTAGTATCCCTTGAAGACGCACGGGCTCCGCGAGAGGATCTCGCCGTCCGGGGCGATCAGGACCTCCGTCTCGGGAAGGGGTGTTCCAACCGTGTCGAACTTGACGTCGCCGTCGCGGTGGAGGACCGAAATCCCGGCAATCTCCGTCTGACCGTAGATCTGCTTCAGGTTTGCGCCGATGGCATGGAAGAAGCGCAGATGGTCAGGGCCCAGGGCTCCGCCTCCGGTGTATGCTCGCCGGACGCAGGCCAGACCCAGGTGGTCGCGGATTTTCTTGAGGACTGCCAGATCGGCCAGCTTCCCGAGCGTCGTGAGCCACAAAGGGATCGATTGCTTGGCCAGCTTGAGGTCAGCGATCCTTCCCCCGATGCCCATCGCCAGGTCGAAGACCTTCCGCTTGAGAAGCGGGGCGTCCAGGTGACGGACTTGCACCGTCCGAACCATCTGCTCGTAGACCCGCGGGGGCGAGAAGAGGACCTGGGGGCCGATCTCGCGGATATTCTGCTGTACCGTCTCCGGGCTCTCGGGGAAGTTGATCGTGAAGCCGGCCTGCAACCCACAGGAGATCGACATCATCTGCTCGCCGATCCAGGCGAATGGCAAGAACGAGACAAAATCGTCATCCTC
>JACQEV010000211.1 GCA_016200385.1 Candidatus Methylomirabilota bacterium | reverse complement strand
TGGCGTGGCCTACGGGACCGTGGGCGCCCTGTTGATCTTGAAGCGCCCGAGAGGTTAATATCGGGATCATGAACGTCTCATCGGAAGAGTTATTGGCCTCCGTGCTGTCGGAAACCGAGCGAGCGCGGGCTGCGGAGAATCGCGACCTGCTGGCCGCCGCGCTGTTCCGATTGGCAACGCTCTACCAACAGCGCGATGAGCCGATGAAAGCGACCGCCCCACTGCAAGAACTCCTGGTCTTGCACGAGGACAGTCAGGACCGCCAAGGAATAGTTGGGACGCTGCTCATGCTGGGCGATCTCTACCGACGGCAAGGCGGGTGGCATCACGCGCTTGCGCTGTACGATCGGGCCAGAGCTTCGCAGGAGGCCGCGGGAGATCAGGCCGGCATGGCAGCGACCGTGGGAAGCATGGGGGTCACCTACGAAGGGATGGAAATGTGGGAGGAGGCTCTCAAGGCCTACCGGGAGAGCGCGGCGATCAAGGAGTCGCTCGGGGACCCCGTGGGAGTCGCCCTTGTCTGGAATAACATCGGGAACGTCGAAGCAAAGCGGCGCCGGTCCGAGGAGGCGTTCGAATGGTACGGCAAGGCCTTGGGGCTTCAGGAAGCGGCGGGGGATCGACTGGGACAGTCGGTGACGCTGGCCAATCTTGCGAGCCTCCATCAGCGCCGCGGTGAATGGAATGAGGCCACCAATCGGTACCGCCAAAGTCTCTCCCTGATGGGGGAGGAGGACCAACCCAGACGAGCCGCCACGCTGAACGGCTTGGGATTCGTTCGAAAGAAAGCTGGCGACCTCGACAAAGCTCTGGCCGCCTATAAGGAAGCCCTGGGCCTATTGGAGGCAACCGGAGATCTCCTTCGGTCCAGCGTGGTCCTGCACAATATGGCTCTCATCCATGAAGAACGGAGAGAATGGCGCGAAGCGCTCCGCCTGCTGGAACAGGTGATTGCCATCGACAAACGAATCGGCCATCCTGATCTCAAGCAGGATATGGAAGCCTTCCGCAGGATCCGGGTAAAGCTCGATGCGGAGCGGGACGCGCGGCAGTAGGGCCGCGACCTCCTCGAAGGAACGTGAGAGATGCTACAGGCCACGCGGGATGACGCCCAACGATGGATTGCCCAGGCAGAGAAAGACCTGAAGGACGCCGAGTTGCTCCTCCCCGATGAGGGCTATTACCCTCTCTGCCGCCTCGCCTATCTTGCGGCGGAGAAGGCCGTCCGCGCACTGGTGCTCGGAAAAGATCTCCACGTTGCCGATCGGCCCACCTTGGGCTCTCTGAGCCAGCAGCTTGAGGCGGCTGAGCCTGCCTTGGGTTCCCTGATGACGTCGCTTCGTCCGTTGCAGCAATTCGCGCCGCCCGCCCAGACAGGTGAGCCGCAGGGAACGCCGCCCCCTCCTCCGCTCTATAGCAGGGAAGCGGCAAAAGGCGCTCTCGCGCTTGCCAGGCAGGCAGTCATCGCGGCTAAGCGATACCTCACCAGCCCATTCTGACCGGGATTTCAGGAGGACGACGATACCGATGAAGCGAACCTTACAGTTGCTGGGAGAGATGAGGAACTACCAATTGCCCCAGGCCAAGCGTGCGGTGGAGGAGATGGCAGCAGACGAAGAACTGGTGATCATCCTGCCCGAGCAATCGCTGGCAGAGGCGATCCAGCAGTGGGCAACCGGTCAGGGCTACACCGCCTCGAATCCCAAGAAGAGCGGTGAGGGGATCATCCGGTGGCAGGTCAGTGTCCAAAAGGCCGCCTCGTCGGGAGAGAAAGCGCCAGCCGGAACACCGACGGTCCCCTCCTGAATCTCACACGACCTGGCAGAAATGGAATCACTCGAGGCGTGGGAGATATTCGCCACCTGGGTCGGCAAGCTCCTGACGCCGGTGCTCCGGGAGTTACTGGAGCGAAAAGGCAACACACAACCGACCGAGGCCGATCTGCAACGGGCTTTCGTGGCACCGTGGCCGGAATGCTCGACGAAGCTGATGGTCCAAGAGCCCTGGATGGGGACTGTCCGGTTCAAATGGCTTGCGAGGTACCAGCCAGAAGAGTTCGAAGCCATGGTCCTGGACCCGATGGGCTATCTGAGTGAACGGTTCGGAGGGGGGAAGTTCAAGGTGAACTTCTACCAAGGGATGAATTTTCTCGCCACCCGGAACTTCAAGCCCGAAGGCGAACCGAAGTGGAAGGAGATGCCGGAACTCCAGGAGGATTGAACCGATTAGCCCGCCTTCCTCTTGACCCCCTCGCATAGAACAGTTTCGAGTTTGGGGTTTCGGGTTTGGGGTT
Organism: Candidatus Methylomirabilota bacterium; assembly: GCA_016200385.1. Taxonomy (GTDB): domain Bacteria; phylum Methylomirabilota; class Methylomirabilia; order Methylomirabilales; family Methylomirabilaceae; genus Methylomirabilis. Next base: position 8,744 of record JACQEV010000211.1, on the reverse strand, counting down.
CACTCGAAACCCGTAACCCGAAACTCTCTTCGCTCAGCCCTTGCCAAGCAGGTGCGCGTCCATTTCCTTCTGGGCCTCGCGAAGGGTCGTGTAGGGGGTCCGTTTGCTTATCTGCTCCTGGTGGTGGTGGCAGCTAGGGCAGTGCATGACGTACACGGTCTCCAGATAATAGTGGCCGCAGTTGGGATCGGCTGGATCGTCGGCGAGCGCGATGCGATCGAATGAATCGACTCGACGGAGAGGACGGTCGTCGCAGCGACAGCGCCTGCAGCGAAGATGCTCCGCTGGTTCGGTCATACAGTGTTTCCAGCATGAAAGAGCCGCCGCCATAGCCGCGACGGCTCATGAAACCGCCCCAACTGATGGCGATGAGGCAACTGTCCTATCGACTCCGAATGGCGCCGACAGGGATTCGGGCTTCCTCCAGCAAGGTCTGGGTCCCCTTGCTCCGTTGCGCATCACGGTCGGCCTGGATCATGGCCAAGCGGGTCTTCCAAGGCTCGAGGTCGAACCGCTCACATTTCGGGTGAGTTTCATAGGCATCGATCAGGTCACGGTAGAACTTGACAATAGCCCCCACGAGGGGAACGGCATACTCACGCCCCTGAACCTTCAGACAGTGCACTCCCATATCGATCAGGTGTGGGATGTCCTCCAAAAGGAAGAAGGCGTCGTTCTTCAGGGCCACGTGATCTTCCAGCTTGATATCGCCGCTGTAGAGCTGCCAGGCCTCCAGACAGACTCGATAGTCAAGGCCACCGCGGTTGGGGCTTCCCTTGAACAGGTCCTTGCCCGCATCGTCGGTCGTTCGCTCAAGCCGATGATACGGCGACATCCAGCACTTCCCAAGATAGGTATAGCAATAGTTGGCGTGAATCAGGATCTCGATTCCTACGTCAAGCTGCTCCTTCCGAGAGGCCAGCTCTTTCAGGGTCAGCTTGGTGTCCGCCACCACCTGGGAAACGCCGATCTCCCGGTAGAAAGCGACATCGGCATTGTTCAGAATGTTGGCCCCAATGCTGGCGTGAATAGTGAGTCCCGGGAAATACCGATGCACCACCTCGATCGCACCGATATCGGTCATGATGGCGCCGTCGGCTCCATAGCCAACAAAGGTCTCCATGCGACGCAGAAGGTCCGGGATCTCTTTGGATTGCATGTTGGTATTGAACGCCACGCGAAGCTTGGCCCCACCCTCATGGGCGATCCGGATCGACTCCCGAACGGTGGCGTCATCCATTTCGAAGGCGTCGCGGCGGCGGCTCCAGCCTCGTGGTCCGACGTAGATGGCGTTCGCCCCGTTCTTGACGGCCTCCGTTACCATTGCTACATTCCCCGCAGGAGCGAGCAGCTCGATCATCGAATGGCTCCTTGTGCCTGATAGTCTGTTGTCTCTGCCACTGGCCGCCGCAACGCTGAAGCCACGGCATCGGGCCGCACGCCCAGGTACTCCATCCCAGATCTGCCGAAGTAAAAGCCGTTGCACAGGCCAATTCGAGCATGACGCCTGAGCGTCGTCCACCAACGCTCTTCCACGCCGTCGGTTCCCGCAAAGGCGCGCTCGAGTGCCTCGCGGTAGACCCGGCCGACCTCCAGCCGATATTCAGGACTTTCCGAGACCGTCTCAATCCGAAAGCGGGTGTTTCCCTCGCCAACCAGGCGCGGGAGATGCTCCAGCATGCAGACATCCTTTCCGCTCAAAACCCCCTTCCCTACGGACTTCATCGCCCAATCGCCCTGCTTGAGAAAGAGGTCCTGCTGGCAGAGGTCAGGACACTTCATCCCCCAGGCTTCCTCATACTCTAAGAGGAAACAGTGATCCGAAATGCCTAGGGGCATCTTGCCGTGGACCAGCAGCTCCATCGGAAGCCCGACCTGCCGGTGAATCTGGCCGATCTCCTCCAAGCTCAGCTCGTAGTTGGGCGTGATCCGGACCGCCCCGAACTGCTTCAGGACTTCGGCGCCGGCGTCCGTATAGACATTGGCGAACCCACCGACGTGGATCGGTAGTCCAGGATGAGCCTCGTGAACGATCTTCAACACCCCGAGGTTATGGACTTCGACCGCGTCGGCTCCAGCCTCGACCGCCACCGCCATCGCCTTGGCGAGCTTCGGGAGAAAATCGTTCCGCGGGGCGGCATACGAGGTGACGTACGCCTTCAACCCGTGCGCTTTCACGGTCGCGATCGCGTCACGCAGGTCACCAAGATGCTCCAGAAGGTTCGCCTCATACAGGCGACAGGTGATGTTGCCCAGGTAGATGGCATCGTAAAGGCTCAGGTCCGAAGCATGCAGATCTCGCAGATTCGAGATCGTGGTGTTCAGCTCAAATGGTTGGGTCATCCGCTCTCCTTTAAGACTACTCATCGGCGCGATACCGTCCAGGAGGGCTCAAGCGGGAGCTCCTGCAAGGCGGGCACGGGCCCTCCCCCTTCCCACGCATCGATAGCCCTTCGGTAGCGGCCGACGATCGGGGCAAGCAGATCCGGTGAAAGGCTTCTGCCCTGCAGCTTGACGACATCGACTCCGGCGTCCAGGATGTCAGATAGTGCGTTGATAGAGCTGATCTGGCGGCTGGGCAGCAGCCGCTGGGCGACGTCCTGCCCGTTGAGGGAGAGGACCCACGGGTGCTCGCAGACTTTGAAGCAGACGCCGGCGCCCCCCCGTTTCATGCTGCCGATGAGCCGGTTGCCCTCCCCATGAAGCTCCGCCAGTGGAGTCGGGTTCAGCCGGTAATAGCTGGGCATCCAGCACTTGCCCAGCACGATGAACTCTTCCACCATGTGGATCATCACCTCGATCAGCACCTCGGGGACTTGCGCTGCGGCGTACAGCTCATCGGCAGAAAGGGTGCCGGGCAAGACGACAGCATCGGCCCCCAGATCGCGATAGAAGGCCACATCGGCCTCGTTCATGGCGGCACAGCCGATGCTGGCCGTGATGCGAAGCTCAGGGTAACGGGTGTGGAGTTCAGCCATGAGGCCGGCGTCGTTGACAATGACCCCATCGATCCCCAAGCCGATCAACTCCTCCACCCTCCCCACGAGGTACCGCCGTTCGCTTCGGCGGGGGATAGTGTTGAGGGCGACCTGTAACTTCCGGCCCTGCGCATGAGCGGCCGCCAGGGTGTCCAGAAGCTCTTCCGAGGTCAGCTCGCCCTTTGCGCCGCCACGGCTCCAACCCTTGAGGCCGACGTAGATGGTGTCGGCGCCGGCCTGCAGGGCCACCTTAGCGGCATCCGGGCTACCCGCGGGTGCGAGAAGGATCGGCCTGGCTGCGCGAGAGAAGAATCTTGCCATAATTCCGTTCTCCCTGGCGAACAGAAACTGCCGCAGAATACCATCCTCCCCTGGAAGGAGTCAAGCGGAAAATCCTCATTTCGGCTCGATCCCGCCGATGGCTCGAGTGATCAGAGAGGCCACCTCTCGCACCTTCCGGCCGCAGCGAGGCAGGCTGCGCGGCGCTAGCGCGGAGCCAAGGCCGATCACCCCAATCGTCAGCACAGCATGTCCCTGATGGTCAAAGATCGGGGCGGCCACGCTGTTGATCCCTGCCTGAATCTCCCCCAGGCTCTCCGCATAACCTCGCCGCCTTGCTTCCTCCAGTTCGCGCCGCATTCTTGCCAGAACGGCGCCTTTTCGCGCCCGCTGGCCGGCGACGACCTCGGACCGAAAAATCCTTTCCACCTCGGACTCCCTCAGACGGGAGAGCAGGCTCCGTCCCATCGCCCCTGTGGCCAGTGGCAGCACCTGGCCCAACGGGACTGTTATCCGGAAGTCATCCAGCACTTCCGCCTTGTCAATGACGACCACCTTGTCCTGAACCCGGCGACCCAACAGAGAGGTCAGTCGCAACTCCTCGAACAGATCGAGTAGAAACGGCTTGGCCACAATGGCCCCACTGGCAGCCGACGCGACCGCACCACCCAGCTCGATGAGCGCCGTCCCGAGGGAGTACTTCTTGCTCGTGTCGTCGTAGGCAACGAAGCCATGCCGCTGAAGCGTTCTCAGGATGGTGAAGCAGGTGCTCTTGTTGACCCCGACCCCTCGGCTCAGCTCGGACACCCCCCAGGGTCGATGATTACGCTGCTTGAGGAACCGCAGCAGCGCAATCGCATGCTCCAGGGCGGGGACCCGGTACCCCTCTGCTGCCATATGGCTCCTATCCGGACCGCAGAACGTTCGCTATACAGAACATCGTTCCTTCACGCGAACAGCCTAAGCGGGTGAGGCGAGACTCGTCAAGAGAAATGTGCGCGGAGACGAAAAGAAAGGCCCGAGGCGCCCAATATCTTCGCCCCGGGCCGATGAAGGTGCGATTGGAGGGAATTCGAGAAGGCCTACTTGGTCCTGGCCTTCTCCTGCTCCCGCTGGCGGAGGATCCGTCGGAGCAGCTTGCCTGTCCCGGGACCACCTGGACCGGGGGCGCGAGGCATCTGGTCGATGAACTCAACATCTCGCGGCAGCTTGTAGACGGCGATCTTCCCCTTGCAGAACTCGATCAGCTCCTGCTTGAGGCTTTCGGACGCCTGTTGCCCGGGTTTCAGCGCGACAAAAGCCTTCGTCTTCTGGCCCATGACAGGATCTGGCATGCCGACCACCCCGGCGTCGGACACACTTGGATGCGTGACCAGGACATCTTCGATCTCCTCGGGGCCGATCCGATAGCCGGAACTCTTGATCAAGTCGTCCTCACGCGCCAGGAACCAGATATAGCCATCTTCGTCCATGCTGACCATATCCCCGGCGCGGCACCAGCCATCCTTGACAGAGCCTCGCTGCTTCTCCGGATCTCGCCAATAAATGGTCCCCGTTGGGCCTCTCCCCCAGAGCTGGCCGCTTTCCCCCGGCTTGCAATCCTTCCCGTCCTCAGTAACCACCCGCAGCTCGTACCCCGGGATGGCTGGGCCTATCGACCCCGGCTTGACCTTCCGGGTTCCGGCCGAGCTGATGAACACAAACATCATCTCGGTGGTCCCGAGTCCCTCGAAGATCTCCTGCCCGAACTTCGCCTTCCAGTCAAGATAGGTCTGGGCCGTCAGGGACTCGCCACCGCCGGTACAGGTCTTGAGCGACCCGAGGTTGTATCGTTTTTCGGCGTCAGGGACTTGCAACATCTTGCGGTAGGCTGTCGGGAGAGCCGAGAGGATGGTGACCTTATGGTTCTGAATGGTCTCGAACATCCCCTCCGGAGTGAAGCGCGGCAGCAAGGAAAGGGCCGCCCCGAATCGGTAGGGGATGGTGGCCGCAGCAGAGTAGCCGGCTGCCATGGCCAGGGGAGCCGCGCTGAGGAGCACGTCCTCTTCCGTGAGACGCCAGCAGTGTTTTCCGAAGCCATCCGGAACGATGAGGGCCTCCTCCATGAAATGGGCCGTTCCTTTTGGCAACCCGGTGGTTCCGGAGGTGAAGAGGAGGACCGAAACATCCATCCGATCCCGCCTCACCGGGTCGCACTTGGGGTCGCCTCCGTCGAGCAGCTCCTGATAGAGCAAGTACCCCTTCTTCTTGATCTCCTCCGGTTCGCCACCGACGACGATGATATGCTTGACCGTCCTCAGCTCGGGAACCGCCTTCTCGAGTTCCTCCAGCAGTGTCGCCGCGACGATGACCGCCTTGACCTCAGCATTGTTAAACACGTGAGCGATTTCGGCCCGAGAAAAAAGAACCGAGGTGGGCAAGACCACGGCGCCGACCTTGAGCACCGCAAAGTTCGCCACGATCGCCGGCGGGATGTTTGGCAGGCGCAGCGCGACCCTGTCTGCCTCCTCGATCCCCAACTTCTTCAGCGCGCTCCCCAACTTGTTGACCTGGGCCAGAAGCGCCTTGTATGGGATTCGCTTGTCCTCAAAGTACAGCGCTACCCGGTCTCCCTTCCCCGCTGCGACCATCTTGTCCAGCAGTTCCTCAGTGCTGTTCAACCGCTGAGGGATAGTGTTGTACTCCGGCAGTGTGTAGATGCGATGCGGCCTCAGCTCAGATGGCGGCAGGTATTCGGCAGGTATCTTACCCATCGTCTCCCCCTACGTGTTCAGAAGGTTCTGCAACGCCTCCTCGATCCCCACCAGGCGGCTCAGGTCCCTGTCGCTCCGGGGGAGCACCTCCTCGGGGTAACGGTCTCCCTCTTTCGCGTAGATCAACAGAGCGGGGACCGCCTTCCCGAACTCTTCCTCCAATGCTCCTTTGGCCCCGAAGACCGCGCGCTTGCTCGCGCTTGGCCCCGTCACTGCCGCATTATATTTCATGAACCCTGGCGGATTGACGTCGGAGTCAATCGCGATGGCGTTGACGCCTTTGGCTTTCAATTTCTCAATCAGCTCGATCGCCTTCGCGTTATCGCAGAAGAATTGCTGCCCTGGTGTGACCTTGCTGCTGTAGTAGAATTCGACTTTCATCGCTCTGTTCTCCTTTGAGTTGACCCCTGATAAAACCTGGCGGATACTGCCGAGGACCGAGTGAGCCGACCCGAGTGAGTGAACTCTAGCATACTCGCTGCATTTCGGTCAAGGCGCACACCTCTTGCGAAAAGGCTTGAGAAAGAGGGCCACGGTCTCCCAATTCGGAGACCGTGGCCCTCAATACCCTACGAGCGCGCCCAGGGGCGACGGCGCTTTGGTGCCTTAGGGAGCAGCTCTATGCCCCGGGCTTCCACCCCTTGGGGATGATCCGGGCATACGGCCACTCGATCTTGGTGCAATACCCCTCGTAGGCCTTTGCGATGATGGGATCCAGCGCCGGCGCGAAGCAATCCGGTGTCCCATGGATCGGGCAGTTTGGTTTCTTCTGATCAGCCATAAACAGACCTCCTTCCTCCTCAGGTCCTGTGCTGAGGGGGTCGGCCGGGCGGGTGGAGGAACCACCCCACCCCGCCTCCCCATTGTCATGGGTCAATCATCAATTACTTGTACGGCCTGCCCTCCACGATGAACTTCGCCCGGCTGCCGACCAGATCCTCGGGCTTGAGCGGGCCGCCGCTCACGAGCTTGCCCCGAACATTCTTGTAGATGGGGATCGGTTTGCCCTGGAAGTCGGGTCGGGCCTTGGGGGCCTCACTGACCTTGTCGGCCGACCTCCAGTCCTGCTTGTAGTCTTTGGTTTGCGCGAAGCCGGGCAGCTTGTCATGCGGCGGCTTGGCCTCGGTCGGCCCGCTGATCCGCGTGCCGTTATCTATCTCGACGGCCCAGATCGCGTCGCAGCCCGCGCACTTCACCTTCCCCTTGAAGAACCAGAAAGTGAATGGGTCCAGGTAATTGACCGCATGGCACTTGGAGCACTCCAGCAGCAGTGAACAGTGAGCAAACGACATCGACACCCCTCCTTTCCGGCCTAGATGACGTCTTGGGACTCCAACTCCTTGATCTTCGCCTTTGACAAACCGCAGAGCTTGGACAGGACATACTCGTTGTCGGCGCCGACCGGCTTGAACGCCCACTTATGCCGTGGCGGGGTCTCTGACGCCATGAAGACCGGACCTTGGCTGAAGACGTCGCCGAAGGTCGGGTCATCGATCCAGTGCACGTTCCCCCGCTGGAGGAAGTGCTCGCTGGTTGACACCTCCTTGCTGTTCATCACCCGCTGGGCGTTAATACCGTTCTTGTGCATGAACTCCTCGACCTGTTCCTTGGTCTTGTCCTTGGCCCAGGCCTCGAGCGCCTCGTAGATCGCCGGCTGGTTCTCAGCCTTGACACGGTCGTCGTGGGTCGGGTACTTCTTGGCGAGATCGTCGCGGCCGACCGCCTTCATCAACTTGGCATAATCGGCATCGGTGTGGGCGCTGACCAAGCAGAAGCCTTCCTCGGCCTCCGCCGGGAACTGCGAGCCGGGGTAGGACGACTTGCCGCACTTGATGATCCCATGCACGGACAGCAGCGCGTCCCAGTTCCCCCAGCGCTGCTGAACCAGGCCATGCCTGCCATACAGGGCGATAGCATCGGAGAGGTGGCGCTGCGCCCCTTGGACCTGGGAGTATTCGAAGAAATCGCCGACGCCGGAGACGTTGTCCCGCCAGTAGAGGGCCGCCAGAATCTGGAACGCCCCCATCATCCCGCCCCAGTAATCCATGATCCAGATCGTGTGTTTGGATGGGAGACCAATGGGGAACTTGCCCTCGTACCCTGGAATCTTGACCGGCCACCCGGTCACAGAGAAGCATCCTCCCTGCGCCTGGCCCAGGATGTCGTAGGAGGCCCGCTTGCGGCCGGGGCCCCACCCACCGAATCCACCCAGCCACTGGTAGATGATGCGGGGATTGATCTGGCTGAGCTGCCGGTAGCCGATCCCCCACCGGTCGAAGGTGCCGGCGCGGTAGTTCTCCACACACCCGTCCGACTTGGCCGCCAGCATCTTCACGATCTCCTGCCCCTCGGGCTTGTGGAAATCGACAGAGAGGAAATACTCGTTGTGATTTGCGCCGAAGAACCCGAGCCCCGTCCCCTTGTCAGGCAACCACTTGGAGAGGGGGTAAAGGAGAGGCTCGTTGAAAGGCGTGGTGTGCCGCATCGGCTCTCCGCGCCGGGGAAGCTCGATCTTGATCACCTCGGCCCCCAGCTCCGCCAGGTAGTTGGCTGCGGAGGGACCCAGGATGTACTGCGTCATGGAGAGGAACCGATACCCCTTCAGGGGCTCCGGCTTGGAGAAGACTTTCTTCGGGTCGAAGACATCCCGACAGTACTCTTCGAAGGACGTCGCCATTAGATAACCCCCTTTCCCTTGAGCCCGTCCATATCGGCCTTGGTGAGGCCAAGCAGG